>NZ_VCDP01000004.1:0-174406 GCF_033949345.1 Xenorhabdus littoralis | reverse complement strand
TCACCACCGATATCCGGTACATTGACTTCTTTGCTTTCAGCCGCTGCCGGAGCTGCCGCCGGAGCGGCGGCTTCCTGCTGAACAGGAGCTGTTGCTGCACCGTTTGCGGACTCAAAAATCATGATCAGTTTGCCGGTTTCAACTTTATCGCCAACCGCAATTTTGATCTCTTTAACTACACCCGCCTGTGGAGATGGGACTTCCATAGAAGCCTTATCACCTTCAACAGTGATCAGTGACTGTTCTGCTTCTACAGTGTCACCTACTTTTACCATAATTTCGGTAACTTCAACTTCATCTGCACCGATATCAGGTACGTTAATTTCGATAGACATTAATCTTTACCTCTTATGCCAGACGTGGGTTAACTTTTTCTGGATTGATGTTGTATTTAGTGATCGCTTCTTCAACCACTTTCACATCAATTTCGCCACGTTTAGCCAATTCACCCAGAGCCGCAACAACCACGTAAGAAGCATCAACTTCAAAATGGTGACGCAGGTTTTCACGGCTATCAGAACGACCGAAACCGTCAGTACCCAGTACACGGAATTCACTTGCAGGAACAAAGTTACGTACTTGTTCTGCAAACAATTTCATGTAGTCAGTAGAAGCAATAGCCGGTGCTTCATTCATGATCTGAGCAATATAAGGAACACGAGGCTCTTCTGATGGGTGCAGCATGTTCCAACGCTCACAATCCTGACCATCACGAGCCAGTTCAGTGAAGGAAGTTACGCTGTATACGTCAGAACCAATACCGTATTCATCAGACAGGATCTTCGCTGCTTCACGAACATGGCGCAGGATAGAACCAGAGCCCAACAACTGAACGTTGCCTTTGCCGCCTTCCATGCTTTCCAGCTTGTAGATACCTTTACGGATACCTTCTTCTGCGCCCGCAGGCATTGCTGGCATGTGGTAGTTTTCGTTCAGGGTAGTGATGTAGTAGTAGATGTTCTCTTGTTTCTCACCATACATGCGCTCCAGGCCATCATGCATGATAACAGCAACTTCATAAGCGAATGCTGGATCATAAGAGATACAGTTAGGGATAGTCAGCGACTGAATGTGGCTATGGCCATCTTCGTGCTGCAAACCTTCACCGTTCAGAGTCGTACGACCAGAAGTACCACCGACCAGGAAGCCGCGAGCCTGTTGGTCACCTGCCGCCCAGCACAGATCACCGATACGCTGGAATCCGAACATGGAGTAGTAGATGTAGAACGGGATCATTGGCAGGTTGTTGGTGCTGTAAGAAGTTGCAGCAGCCAGCCAAGATGAAGCAGCACCCAGTTCGTTGATACCTTCTTGCAGGATCTGACCTTTGGCGTCTTCTTTATAGTAAGCAACCTGCTCACGGTCTTGCGGAGTATACTGCTGACCATTCGGGCTGTAGATACCGATTTGACGGAACAGACCTTCCATACCGAAAGTACGTGCTTCGTCAGCAATGATTGGAACCAGACGATCTTTGATCGACTTGTTCTTAAGCATAACGTTCAGCGCACGGACAAAAGCGATAGTGGTAGAAATTTCTTTGGATTGTTCTTCCAGCAGAGAGCTGAAATCTTCCAGAGCCGGGATTTCCAGTTTGTCGTCGAAGTTAACGCGACGGCTTGGCAGGTAACCACCCAGTGCGTTACGACGCTCATGCAAGTATTTGGACTCTTCAGAATCTTTATCGAAAGTGACATATGGCAGGTTTTCGATCTGATCATCGGATACAGGCACATTGAAACGATCACGGAACTGACGAACGCCTTCCATGTTCATTTTCTTGACCTGATGGGCAATGTTTTTGCCTTCAGCGGTATCACCCATACCGTAACCTTTGACGGTCTGAGCCAGGATTACAGTTGGTTTACCTGTGGTTTCCTGCGCTTTTTTCAGTGCAGTGAAAACTTTCTTAGGATCGTGACCACCACGATTCAGAGACCAGATTTCGTCATCAGTCATGTCTTTGACCAATGCCGCAGTTTCTGGGTAACGGCCGAAGAAGTGCTTACGAACATAAGCGCCATCTTTGGACTTGAATGTCTGATAGTCACCGTCCAGCGTTTCGTTCATCAGCTGAATCAGTTTGCCGCTGGTGTCTTTACGCAGCAGCTCATCCCAACGATCGCCCCACAGGACTTTCAGTACCTGCCAGCCAGCGCCGTCGAAGATACCTTCCAGTTCGTTAACGATTTTGCCGTTACCAGTTACCGGGCCATCCAGACGCTGCAAGTTGCAGTTGATGATGAATACCAGATTATCCAGTTTTTCACGAGTTGCGATAGTGATCGCACCTTTGGATTCTGGCTCATCCATTTCACCGTCGCCCAGGAAAGCGTAAACGGTTTGTTTAGAGGTATCTTTCAGACCACGATTTTCCAGATATTTCAGGAACTTCGCCTGATAGATAGCGGAAATTGGCCCCAGACCCATTGAAACAGTCGGGAACTGCCAGAAGTCAGGCATCAGTTTTGGATGCGGATAAGAAGACAGACCATTGCCACCGATTTCCTGACGGAAGTTATTCATTTGCTCTTCAGTCAGACGGCCTTCAAGGAATGCACGTGCGTAAACGCCCGGAGAAATGTGACCCTGGAAGTAAACCAAATCACCGCCATCATTTTCATTGCGAGCGCGGAAGAAGTGGTTAAAGCAAACGTCATAAACAGTAGCGGAAGACTGGAATGAAGCCATGTGGCCGCCCAGTTCCAGATCTTTTTTGGATGCACGCAGAACGGTCATTACTGCGTTCCAGCGAATAGCAGAGCGGATACGGCGCTCTAAATCCAGGTTGCCAGGGTAAGCAAACTCATCCTCAACGGGAATAGTGTTGATGTAATTACGACTTGCAGCACCTGCAGCAACGCTAACTCCACCTTTACGAGCTTCACTCAAAACCTGATCAATCAGGAACTGAGCGCGCTCAACACCTTCTTCACGGATGACCGATTCGATCGCCTGTAACCAATCGCGAGTTTCGATCGGATCCACGTCATTTTTCAAAATATCTGACATGGTTTATTCCTTATCTGTTATCTATTTCTAATGGTTGTTGGAGCCTATCTTCTGGTCATACCCTTTGATGAACAGCCTGTTATGACCGGAAGATAGGCCCTGCTATATATTGCTGCTAAAACTCTTAGATAAAGAGTTGACGAACTGTACAAACGCAGCAGTCAGGATCTGTACAGTCAAGTTTAGAATCTGCCCTTTTCGGGAAATTGATGAGTCAATGACGCCCCAAAGGACAGACTCTTATTCCTGATGTTGCTGGAGCCGCCTCAATGAACGCTCTCGACGAGTATGTTCACGATTCAAATCCAATAAAACTTCTTCAATAAAAGCCAAATGGCGATGGGAAGCTTCTCGGGCTTCTTCCGGTTTTCTCGCCATAATAGAGCGAAAAATCTCAGCCCTATGATCACTAACGGCTGCCAGCATTTCCTTGCGGGTATAAATGAATTCGAAATTGCGTCTGATGTTTTGTTCCAACATCGGGATCATACAGCGCAATAGATGCAGTAATACCACGTTATGGGCAGCTTCCGTGACAACGAGCTGATATTGCAGGACAGCATCAGATTCCGCATTGACATCTCCACTTTGCTGGGCTTCTTGAATAGCAAAGTGGCTTTGTTCAATACGCTTGAAATCTTCATCGGTTCCCCTCAGAGCCGCATAATAAGCTGCAATGCCTTCTAAAGCATGCCGCGCTTCAAGGAGATCGAACTGGGATTCTTGATTCTCTGCAATAAGTTGGACAAGTGGGTCGCTGAAACTTTGCCACAGATTGTTCTGTACGAAAGTTCCTCCCCCTTGACGACGGAAAAGAAAGCCTTTGGCTTCCAATTTTTGAATGGCTTCGCGTAATGAAGGACGTGATACTTCAAACTGCTTCGCTAGCTCACGCTCAGGCAGCAGTTTTTCTCCCGGGCGTAGCGAGCCTTCGAGAATGAGCTGTTCAAGACGCTGCTCAATCACATCTGATAACTTTGGTTGGCGAATCTTGCTATAGGCCATATCTGCTGTAAGCCATTCAATGAGTAAATGTTGCTTCGGACTATGCCCTGATGACCTGAGCCTTGTGGACTAAGTTCTAGTCAGCAAGCCCTAGCTAACAGAGCTGGAGTCAATTGGTAATACCAATTCTGAATACGGGCCTTAAAGTAACAAAGTATTCACTAGCTGTCTATAAAGACCTTGAGGCAAATCATAAAAATCTGCAAATTTTAACAAATTATTTTAAATTTTATTAGAAAATTATAACTAGAGAGGATTTTTTAGACAGTAAATCTGATGGTATTTAACGTTGCACAACGCATAGAGAGAAAAATAGAGAGAAAAAATGAAGTTTTAGCTAATTTAAAAATATAAACAAAAAGATGAAAATTAGCTTCTCATTTTATCATCATAGGCAATCCAATATTGATAAATAAAATAGTCATCAACAAATCAGCTATTACCAAATCCCGACACATATAAATAGGTTTTCATAATAGTGATACACTCAAATTATGAGGATTCCTTACTCCTCGCGCAGCGAGGGGTAAGGAAGTGAACTACAATTTTGGAATGTTATTTATATTGATAACGACTTTAATCTGTAAAAAATTAAAATCCACTGTATTGCAACGCAATAACTAAAGGGATTTTAAAAATCAAAATCCCTCAATTATTGTTATTAAATATTGTTATTAAACCATTTAACGTTACAAAAACAGGGCACAGCTTTTCATATATCAGACCAGAGTCCCATAAATCGTCAATAACGCAACGATAATCACAATCGTAAACGTTGCTTTTTTGGCTAATGTAACAGCAGCAACAGGTGTCTCTACCAAATTGAGGTGCGGTTCTTTACTTAATGCAAATTGAGCCAGTTGGCTGACCACCCTATATTGAGATGTGCGAAAATCACTGAGCGATGCGATCCAGGCAGGCAACGCTTTCTCACCGTGTCCCAATAAAGCATAAGCAATACCAGCCAAACGGGCCGGAAGCCAATCAAGCCAATGCAATATACCATCAACTCCCGACTGTGCCCGCTGTACCGCCGTTGCGTGTTGTGCCAGCCATCCCTGATAAGCTCTGAGGCAACCATATCCAACCAAAATGGCCGGACCAAATTTCCCCAGTACAATCATCCAAAAAATCGGGGCGAGATAATAACGAAAATTTATCCAGATTAACGCATTTTGTATTTCACGTAGCCGTTCTTCCTTTGTTGTTTCTGATAATGCTGAATCAGACAGCATACCCTGAATCATGGTTAAACGGGCAAGATAGCTATTCTGTTGTTCCGGATCATCATGACGTACTGCCTGAAGATATCCGCGATAGTCATGACGTAACTCCCCGGCACCAATACATAACAGGCCAATTATGATACTCAGTAAAATTGCCGGAATACCAAAAGCAACCGCACTTGAAATATCAATCAGTTTCCACGTCAATAAGGCGACCAAAAAGGTAATCCCCAGACTGCCCCATAGTGAATATGACTTTACCCTGACAAAAAACGGAGCTAAATAGCGTTCCAACTGCCAATGATCACCCATCTTAAAAACGCGTTCCCATGCCAGTATTAACAATAGAATAAAGAGTGTCATTTTCCTCATTCCTTCAATAGTTGCCGATAATGTTCCCAAGAAAAATAAGGGCCCGGGTCAGTTTTTCTATCCGGTGCTATATCACTGTGCCCCGTGATATTTTTGCGGATATCAGGATATTGACTGATAAGCAATTCAGTGACCTCAGCCAACTTAATATACTGAATTGCAGTGAATTCCTCATAATCCGTGCCTTCCAACTCAATGCCTATCGAAAAATCATTACACTTTTCACGTTCACAGTAGCAGGAAACACCGGCATGCCAAGCTCTTTTATCGAAAGGAACGTACTGTACAACCTCACCGTCACGCCGGATTAAACAATGAGCAGAAACGCACAAGTGTTTAATCTCATCAAAAAAAGGATCATCATTTGGATTCAGTACTCCCATAAACAATTGATCAATATAGGGGCCACCAAACTTGCCGGGAGGTAAGCTAATATTATGAATAACCAGCAATGATGGAGTCTCACCCTCCGGACGCAAATCACAATGCGGAGAAATCACCTTTCTTGACGTATCAATCCATCCTTCATGTAGCCTCATTTTTCTACTCCAGCGCTTGTTCTCACCGTTTAGTCCCATTTAAAGTGTAACAGGCTCGCATGTTAACACTTTAAAACAACTAATATTTCTGACTGTTCTTTATTTACAGACAGCCTCGAAATTTTTATTGCAATAAATGTAACACCTAATTATTTTTTCGAGGCTATTCCATAATTTTTACTCAGGCTATTTTATTTTCTTCCTTTTTCTCCATGCTTATTCGCGTCAGTATCCATCCAGAACTTGATGTTGTAATTCGTGAAGTACCAATTAAGGAGGAAGAATGAATCAGAAAGGGTTTACATTAATGGAAGTCATGGTTGTTATGGCAATAGTCTCTATCCTTGGTGCCATTGGTATCCCCAGTTATCAGGGATATATCCAAAAGGCAGCACTGACGGATATGCTTCAAGCAATTGTACCTTATAAATCGGGAGTAGAGCTTTGTCGCTTTGAAACTGAAAATTATAAAGCATGTCACTCGGGTCAATCTTCCATTCCATCGGGTCACAATAGTCGCTATGTCAGTACCATTTCAGTAAAAGATGGGGAAATAACCATTGTAGGTCAACAAAATCTCGACGGACTCAATGTCATTTTAAGACCTGCTCAGGATACCAAAACAGGCATTACTCAGTGGAAAGCGAGTTGTGAGTCTAAAAATGAGTCATTAAAACTGAAATGTCAGGAGTCCGTGAGGTTTTAAAGATTATTTTTTATTAGTTTATTAAAAGACACCATTCTATTTAAAGGAATATAAATAATGAAAAACAAGGAATATCTCTTAATGGAGAGAGAAATAAAAGATCTATGCCAACGACATCAGGCCATTATTATTAAAAAAGATCCTCACACTATTACTATTGCCTGTAGTCAATCACCGAATGAAGATTTCACCGCTGCATTGCGGTTTATTTCCGGTTTAATCGTTAATGTAGATATCTGGCCACAAGCAAAATTAGAATCTATGTTGACACAAAGCCATTCATTTATATCAGCAGAAAATTACTGCGCGGAAAATGATGACACTGAATCTTATCGTATAGAAAATCTGGATACAAACTATACCAGCTCTCATGCAATACAAACAAACGATATCCACGATGAAGATATAGATACCCCGGTTATTCAGTTAATTAACCAGACGATATTAACTTCAATACAAAAAAGAGCCTCTGATATTCACTTTGAACCGTCTCAACGTGGTTATCAGATACGCATTCGAGTTGACGGTATATTACATGCGATGCAAACTCCACCTCCTCAAATAAATGCGAGCATTCCTGCCCGCTTAAAAATCATGGCAAAACTCAATATTGCTGAAAAACGCCAGCCACAGGATGGTCAGTTTGATTGGTACGACAGCAAAAACAACTATGCAATACGGATATCAACACTACCGACATTACATGGGGAAAAAGTCGTCCTGCGTATTTTAAATACCATACACCAATTATCATTGGAACAACTTGGCCTGCCTGAATCACAGTTACAACTTTTAAAGCAGAAAATCCATTTACCACAAGGTATGATTTTAGTTACCGGCCCAACGGGCAGCGGAAAAACTGTCACTCTGTATAGCTGTCTGCAATATTTAAATCAGACTAAAAAAAATATCTGTAGTGTCGAAGATCCTGTAGAAATCCCTTTAAATGGTATCAACCAAACACCTGTAAATAATAAAATTGGTCTCGATTTTGCCAAAATACTCAGGGCATTATTACGGCAAGATCCCGATATCATCATGGTTGGTGAAATTCGTGATAATGAAACTGCTGAAATATCAATGAAAGCCGCACAAACAGGCCATTTGGTTTTATCGACACTACATACTAATTCTACTATTGATACTTTGTCCCGCCTGCAAAATCTGGGAATTTCCGGCTATATCACCGCCTCATGCGTAAAGCTGATTATTGCTCAAAGATTAGTCCGTAAACTCTGTCACCATTGTCGCCAACAAGACAGCAGCATTACCATTATTCCTAATTATATTAACAGCACCGACTCGACGACACTGGCAATAAATAAATGGAATGCAGTGGGTTGTGACCACTGTTTTTCCGGTTACTATGGCAGGACAGCCATCTATGAATTCCTCGAAATCAAACCTGAACTCCAGCAAGCCCTGTCAGGACATTCAATAGACTCTCTATCTCATTTACTTGTCACACAGCAGGATTCAACTCTTTTTTCGGCAGGACTCACATTAGTGGAGGAAGGAATAACGACTCTTGAAGAGATTTATCAAATTACAGGCCATGAAATCATATGAAAATAGAATATATTTATCAATGGCAAGCGGTCAGCAATAAAGGAAAAGTTATCACGGGAGAGAGTATTGGACACAGTAAAAAAAGTGTATTCCAACAATTAAGTTATCTTGAACTACAACCTTATGTCATTAAATACAAAAAAATCATTCATTACAGCAAAAAGGAAATTGCTTACCGACTACATTTCATTCATCAGTTAAGCACATTACTGGCATCGGGTATCCCCCTTTTAAAAGGGATAGCTATCTTATTACAAGATTGTAAACACGACCTCTGGAAATGTGTGTTAACGGATATGATTCAAAGAATCAGTCAGGGAGAATCATTTTCTACAACACTGGCACTTTATCCTAAGTTATTTCCTCCCTTATTCTGCCAAGTTATCGCGGTAGGTGAACAAACAGGTCAACTTGAAAGCTGCTGTCAATTGATTATTAATCGACTGGAGCAGCAAGATGTATTGCGGAAAAAAATTCAAAAGGCTTATCGCTATCCTTTGATAGTCGCTTTTGTGACTCTGATGGTCATTGTTATGATGTTGATTTTTGTCTTACCGGAATTCCGACAAGTCTATTCTTCTTTTGATGCTGCTTTACCTTTATTAACACAGTGGGTTTTATTAGGTTCTGATCTTTTGATTCACTATGGGGCATTAATTCTATTAATAATATGTACATTAATTGCTTGTTATCTATGGTTGCGTCATCGCTTTCCAATATTACAATCAAAGGAAAAAATGCTTTTGCTGAAATTTCCTCTTTTTAAGCGACTCACGATTTATCAACAGACCAACCAGATATTTCACATTTTGTTCATGACACAAAAAGCCGGGTTAACACTAACAATGGGACTGGAATGTGCCATGAATGCCACTCATCATCCTGCTTTTATAGCAGGAGTGAAAAGCCTGCACAGGCAAATCCAACAAGGGATACCAATGAGTGAAGCATTAAAAAAAGCAGATTATTTCCCCGCGCTATGTCAACAGTTTGTCACGATAGGTGAAGAATCAGGGGAATTAGAGTTATTTTTGTATAATCTGGCAAAATGGTATCAGGAGAAATCCATCAATCTTGCTGATAATTTGGTTCAATTACTTGAACCCCTATTGATGCTGATAATGGCTCTGATTGTCGGTTTATTATTGCTGGCCATGTATCTGCCTATATTTCAATTAGGTGCAATATTAACGTAACAAGGTATTTACATATTTCATCATCTTTTCCCGATGGTCGCAAAAGCTGGAATTATACGTGTTTGTTTATAGCTCAATAGCCTCCCTTGAGTTACAATTTAATTATTGCTATC
Organism: Xenorhabdus littoralis; assembly: GCF_033949345.1. Taxonomy (NCBI): domain Bacteria; kingdom Pseudomonadati; phylum Pseudomonadota; class Gammaproteobacteria; order Enterobacterales; family Morganellaceae; genus Xenorhabdus; species Xenorhabdus littoralis. The sequence goes on along the minus strand of NZ_VCDP01000004.1, from coordinate 164,668 downwards.
AGAAATATTTTAAGGGATGGAATGACTTATATTATTGCACTCACAGGTGGAATTGGTAGCGGTAAGACGACTATTTCTAATGTATTTTCATCCCTTGGCGTCCCGCTTATTGATGCAGATGTTATTGCCAGAGAAGTTGTTGCTTCAGGGACGCCGGCATTGCAGGCAATCGTAGAGCACTTTGGCTCTGATATACTATTATCAGACGGCTGCCTCAACCGCCCATTACTACGTCAGAAAATTTTTGCCACCCCAGCAGAAAAACAGTGGCTTAATGCACTTTTGCACCCATTGATCCAAACAGAAACACAGCGGCAATTAAGCCAGATTACTGCCCCCTATGCGATGTGGGTAGTTCCTTTGCTAATTGAAAATAATTTAATGCACTTAGCAGACCGTATTTTAGTTGTTGATGTCCCACCAGAAGTCCAGATCGAGCGAACAATGGCTCGTGATGGCGTAAGTCGTGAGCAAATTGAACGTATACTGGCTGCACAAGTCAGTCGTCATGACAGACTAGAACAGGCCGATGATGTCATTTTAAACCATGATAGTGAGCAAGATATCATTCCCCATGTGCTCGAATTGCATCAGCAATATCTAAAACAAGCAGAAGCGTTTGAAACAAACAAAATCAGTCAGACAGGAAAATTATAATGAGTGATTCAATTTCCTCTATTATTTTTGAACATCCACTCAATGAAAAAATGCGTTCATGGTTGAGGATTGAGTCTTCACTACAACAATTGGAAAAACAGCGCCATCTGGATTCTCAGTCAAGTAGCCTCGCGTTTTTCCGAACAATTGCCGAATTAATTGAAATTCTAGAACGTGGTGAAGTCCGTTCTGAATTATTGAAAGAGCTAGAACGCCAGCAAACAAAATTAAAGCAATGGCTCAGTTCCCCTGATGCCGATGCTGTCATGATCAATAGTTTGTCGGAACAACTCAAAAAACGGAGCATGGGCCTGAGTCAGGCCCCCCGAATCGGTCAACACATCAAAGAAGACCGCATGATCAGCATGGTTCGTCAACGACTGAGTATTCCTGGCGGATGTTGTAGTTTTGATTTGCCGACATTACACCTGTGGCTACATTTACCACAATCAGTCAGAGATGAAACCGTCAAGTCTTGGTTAGACAACCTTGCTCCATTACAGCAGGCATTGGAAAGTATTCTGGGACTTATACGCCAATCAGCAATATTCATCCCTAAAACCGCTCACAATGGTTTCCATCAAGGAAATGCTGATGAAGCAGATCTGCTGAGATTAAAATTAGACATTGACCTGAATACATTGGTTTATCCGCAAGTTTCCGGTTACAAGACGCGTTTCGCTATCCGTTTCCTGCCAATGGATAGTGAGCATGGTGCTCTCCCTACCCATTTGTCATTTGAATTGTCCTGCTGTTAACATATACCCATAAATTTCAAGTTGCGGCGTCACTAACAAAGCAGCAACTTGAAAAATGAAGGGTATCACCTTCAAATCATGCAGGAGAAATTGAAATGTCAGAAGTATTAACTGTCGAATGCCCAACATGTGGCAATACTGTAATTTGGGGAGAAATCAGCCCACATCGTCCATTTTGCAGTAAGCGTTGCCAATTAATCGATTTGGGGGAATGGGCCAGCGAAGAAAAGAAAATACCGAGTCAGAACGACAGTTCAGAAAATGATAGCTGGAGTGAAGAGCCTGACCTGTAATCCTATTCAGATTATATCGCAGCCGTGCCAATTTTGTTGGGCACTGCTGCGATCGCAACACCTAAAAATAAATTAATTCAAAAAAGTGGCTCAAGTTTTTAATGAGAGCCATCTTTAGTCAGAAAAGCGACAATACTGCGGTTTGCAGGCGGAAATTCATCAGCGATTAATTCTGCTTGTGGAACCCAGCGGGAAGGTTGCCCTTCTTTACCAAACGGTTCGTTTTCCCATTTATCGACCAGAAAAAAGTGGAGTGTGATATTTCTGTCAGGAAAGTCAAATTGGATAGTATCCACCAAGTCCCAATGCGTCACAGTGATCCCAACCTCTTCCTTTAATTCTCTAATCAGAGCTTGTTCAGGTGTTTCTCCCCGTTCAAGTTTCCCTCCGGGAAACTCCCAAAAACCGCCCATATGTGAATCAGCACTACGCTGAGTGATAAAAATTTCATCATTGCTATCTTTAATGATGCCTGCGGCAATATGCAGATGTTTTTTTTCCATAATTATTTTTCTTGCTGTTGATTATTTAACCTGAGTGATTATCCCTTGCAGACTACAATAAAATTAGCTTAAATCGCAAATTTGTATTTCATTCAATAGTTAATCACTTTTACCTTTCTACAAAAACATATCCTGTAAGCACAGACAACAGCGGTATAAAAATCAACCTATAAATGGATTCAGATTCAAACCACGATTTCAGAGATTAAGGAAGAACCGTTTATGCAATATGACGTTCAACAATTAATGATCGTGAATTAGGGCGCTCTAAAGCCACACTGTCACGGCAAGCAATATTGAAGGCGTAGGTGGTATGCAGGAATTGGAATTGTTTTGACAAAACCCCCAAATCTATTTCTTAAGCAACATTCCTTGAAGAGCATTCCTTGAAGAGCATTCCTTGAAAAACATGTCCAGAATAAGATTTGGGGGTTCGTTAAATTTAACTGGCCAGCCAATGGTAATAGTTAACTATACATTTACCACTGGCTCTATCCACATCAGATTTAATTATAAGCTGCCGTGGCAATGTTTATATTTTTTGCCAGAACCACATGGACAAGGATCGTTACGACCAACTTTGCGCTCTCCACTCGCCATTTGCGCCTCCGCTTCTGACATCAACGCACCCTGTTCAACTTCATGACTCAGGTGCTGTTTTCTCGCCAAACGCTCTGCTTCTTCACGGCGCTGTTGCTCAAGTGCTTCAACTTCTTCCGGCATCCTGACCTGAACTTTGCTCAGGGTACTGATCACTTCATATTTCAGTGATTCCAGCATGTTAGCAAACATAGAAAAGGATTCACGTTTGTATTCTTGCTTTGGATCTTTCTGTGCATAACCACGCAAGTGAATACCCTGACGCAGGTAATCCATCGCTGCCAAATGCTCTTTCCACAGTGTATCCAATGTTTGCAGCATGACGCCTTTTTCAAAGTTACGCATCATTTCCACACCAACGATCTCTTCTTTCTGTTTGCAAGTTTCAATCATTTTTTCAAGAATACGCTCACGCAGCGTTTCTTCATGCAATTCAGGTTCTTTATCCAACCACTCTTTGATTGGCAACACTAAGTCAAAATCGTTGACTAAACGTTCTTGTAAACCTTCAACATCCCACATTTCTTCCAGTGATTGCGGTGGGATATAAGCATCAATCGTTACCTTGAGAACATCTTCACGGATGCTGGCAATGGTTTCACTGACATCACTCACATCAAGTAAGTCGTTACGCTGAGCATAAATTGCACGGCGCTGATCATTGGCAACATCATCATATTCCAGCAACTGCTTACGAATATCAAAGTTACGGCTCTCAACTTTACGCTGAGCATTCGCGATCGCTTTAGTCACCCAAGGATGTTCGATTGCTTCGCCGGGTTGCATGCCAAGTTTACGCATCATTCCTGTCACGCGATCGGAAGCAAAAATACGCATCAGGGAGTCTTCCATTGATAGATAGAAGCGTGAAGAACCCGCATCCCCTTGACGCCCTGCACGGCCACGTAACTGATTGTCGATACGGCGTGATTCATGGCGCTCTGTACCAACAATATGCAAACCACCCGCAGCCAATACCGCATCATGGCGCACTTGCCATGCAGCCTTGATTTCCTCAATTTTGGCTTCGGTCGGCGCTTCCAATTTAGCGACTTCAGACTGCCAACTTCCGCCCAACACGATATCAGTACCACGTCCTGCCATGTTGGTTGCAATTGTCACCGTGCTAGCCTGACCCGCCTGAGCGATAATATCCGCTTCCATTGCATGGAATTTTGCGTTCAAGACGTTATGCACGATGCCAGCTTTGGTCAATGCATTAGAAATGAGCTCCGATTTTTCAATCGAAATAGTTCCCACCAATACCGGCTGCCCGCCATTTGTACGCTCTTTGATATCCTCAATGATCGCTTCAATTTTTTCGGCTTCCGTCATATACACTAAATCAGGTAAATCCTGACGAACCATTGGGCGGTTTGTTGGAACGACGATGGTATCCAGTTTATAAATAGAACTGAATTCAAAGGCCTCAGTATCGGCTGTTCCCGTCATCCCCGCCAATTTCTCATATATACGGAAATAATTCTGGAACGTGATTGAAGCCAGTGTCTGGTTCTCATTCTGAATCTCAACACCTTCTTTGGCCTCTACCGCCTGATGCAAGCCATCAGACCAGCGACGACCCTGCATAGTACGTCCCGTATGTTCATCAACAATGATGACTTCGCCATCTTTAACGATATAGTCTACATCGAGAGTAAACAGGGCATGAGCACGTAGCGCTGCTGTCACATGGTGCATCAACATGATATTAGTCGGTGAGTACAGTGATTCACCTTCATTCATCAATTTGACATCTACCAGCAACTCTTCAATCAATACCAGACCACGTTCAGTAAGGTTAACCTGACGTGTTTTTTCATCAACGGAGAAGTGACCTTCACCTTGGAATGTATCTGAGTCCTCTTTTTCCTGACGGATCAATTTCGGGATCAGTTTGTCCACTTTGATGTAAAGTTCGGAGCTATCTTCCGCTGGCCCTGAAATAATCAATGGAGTACGGGCTTCATCGATCAGAATGGAGTCCACTTCATCCACCAGAGCATAATGCAATTTGCGTTGAACTCGCTCTTCCGGACTAAATGCCATGTTGTCACGCAGATAGTCGAAACCATATTCGTTATTGGTGCCGTAAGTAATATCTGCGGCATAAGCTTCGCGTTTTGCCGGTGCTGGCATACCCGGCAAGTTAATGCCTACAGTCAGGCCAAGAAACTCAAACAATGGTCGGTTGTTTTCAGCATCACGTTGTGCCAGATAATCGTTGACGGTAACAACGTGTACACCCCGGCCACTTAAGGCATTAAGGTATGCAGGCAAGGTTGCTGTCAGCGTTTTACCTTCACCTGTACGCATCTCCGCAATACAACGCTCATTCAGTACCATTCCGCCCAGTAGCTGCACGTCAAAGTGACGCATGTTAAATACACGTTTGCTGGCTTCACGCACGGTCGCAAAGGCTTCTGGCAGAATTTTCTCCAGTGATTCACCTTCTTTCAGGCGAGCACGGAATTGGTCTGTTTTGGCTTTCAGCTCTTCGTCAGAAAGCTTTTCAAAATCCGGTTCCATGTGGTTAATCACATCAACCACTTTACGCAGACGGCGTAAAGTCCGGTCATTACGGCTACCAAAAATTTTAGTCAGTAATTTAATCAGCATAATTAGTACATCTCAGATAAGGCTACTGCTGTAGCCAACCAATTATTTATCAAAAAACCGTCTTATTCAGTTAAGAACAAAATAAAACAGCATCATTACAGCAAAAATAAATGATTAGAAATTGGTCCAGCTCTGATACCTTGAATTTGAGCGACCCAAAGTGCCGGGGTATGAATATCAGGAAGAACAACCATCGCCAGAGAAACATCAGAAATAGTTTCATCAAATGGTACGGATGCTTGTGTCAGCATGGCATGCAACGTATCCAACATCAGTTGTTGCATGGATGGAGAAGAAATCTGCGAACTTTCTTTTACTGCTTCATATCTGACGGGTTCTGTAATCGAAAAAACAAAAGAAAGTTGACGGATCACATTACGTACAGCATGTTGCTGCCAGTAATTTAAATAATTTGCGGGTTGACGCTGGGCACTTTTTAATTGAAACAAATGTAATTGGAATAAGTGCTCAAACGAAGAGAATGCTTGGTTTTGCTTTCCTTGTGAGGAAGATGTATTTGTGTGTGGAAGGCTTTCTGTCACTCCGGCAAAAACGGTAGGAACACCAATTCCTGTGGCAACCATGCCCAGTAAAAGGTGAGACCAAAAATAACGCCTACCAAATTGCCGCCAAAGATTTAGAATACTCATTAATCCTTCATTATAAATACTGGAACTGCCTTTATTATGCGAGATAGCCGCCCACAATCACTGGAAACACTATTTGAAGACGCGGCGATTGTCGGCAAAAGTCCTCTTCAAGCCATTCAACAACATGCCATCGCACTATTAAAGCTCAATCGTGCTGTTCTCAGTTTACTTCCCGCACAGTTGCATCCGTGGTGCAGGGTCGCTAATTATCGCAAACAAATTCTGGTACTGGAAGCAGGAAATGCCAGTTGGATGACCCGACTTCGTTATGAAATACCCGTTCTGCTTTCTGCACTTAGAAGCGAAATTCTACCATCTTTATCCTCAATCGACATCAGGATTAATCCATCATTAATGGTTAAGAGTGATAATAATGCACAGAGCTTCTCAAAATCGTTAATAAAAGCATCCGATAATGATAATCAGGATTTACCGAAACGCCAATTGACCCATGAAAGCGCAAAAGCATTAATGTCATTGGCTGAACGTAGCCCTGAAAAATTAAAAAGGAAGTTGGAGCAATTGGCTGCACTGGCCGGAGAGGGTACCAGTACAGCCAAGAAGAAGCGCTAACGCTGAATGAAAAACATCAGAGAAAGGAGTGTGATAGATAACATAACCCACGGATGTATCATAAGTATGTTCTCAACACATTTTTAGCTGTGTTTGATCACCAGCCATTATGCCAGCACCAATGATGGAGCACGGAAAGCCAATGGCATTTCAGCTTCATCTTCAAATGTGACAAATTCCCAAGCGCTTTCCTGCACTAAAACTGCTTGCAACAGCTTGTTGTTCAGTGCGTGGCCTGATTTAAACGCGGTAAAGGCGCCAATGATATTGTAGCCACACATAAACAGGTCACCAATGGCATCCAGCATTTTGTGACGGACGAATTCATCCGCAAAACGGAGACCGTCTTCATTAAGTACGCGGTAGTCATCAACCACAATCGCACAATCGAAGCTGCCACCAAGGCACAACCCCTGAGATTGTAAGTACTCAATATCGCGCATAAAACCGAAGGTACGCGCACGACTAATTTGGCGAACAAATGAATCGGCTGAGAAGTCCAGGCTATAGCGCTGTGTGCTGGAGTCAATCGCAGGATGGTTAAAGTCGATGGTAAAATCCAGACTGAAACCGTGATAAGGTGATAATTCTGCCCACTTATCACCATCTTCCACACGAATGGTATCTTTCATGCGCACGAATTTCTTCGCGACATTCAGCTCTTCAATACCGGCATCCAATAACAAGAAAACGAATGGACTGGCGCTGCCATCCATAATAGGGATCTCTGGGGCATCAACGTCAATAACAATGTTATCGATCCCCAAACCTGCCAGCGCTGCATTCAAATGTTCAACGGTTGAAATCCGCACATTATGCTCATTCACCAGACAGGTGCAAAGCATTGTATCACGCACAGATTTAGCATCTGCCGGAAAATCTACCGGAGGATTCAAGTCAGTACGACGATAGATGACCCCGGTATTAGCCGGCGCTGGACGCATTGTCAGCGTGACTTTCTTACCGGTGTGCAAACCCACGCCAGTCGCCTGAACAACACGTTTTAATGTCCTTTGTTTGATCATCGTTTATATCTCGCAATGTTACGTATCCCGCCAATCACTATAAAGCATGACTGGCAGGACAGTTTAGCACAAAAAGCGGAGAAACCAATTTTTTAGCAATTAATCAGCCTGCTTGCGCAAAAATGCAGGGATATCCAAATAATCAGGCTCTTTGCTTGTCTGCGTACTTTGATCATTAACGACTTTTGCGATTGTTTTGTTCTCATCAGACAATGACGGAATTCCGCCCGGCATTTGCTGGTAACGGCGATCTATTGTGTTTGCCTGAGGTGCTTTGTTGTTGGTTACCAGCGTAATTTCCGGACGCTTGTCCATCCCGATACCAGTTGCCACAACAGTAACACGCAATTCATCGTTCATATCTGGATCTAATGACGTACCGATAACTACCGTCGCATTGTCAGAAGCGAATGCACGGATTGTATTACCAACCGTTTCAAATTCATCCAGACGCAGGTCAAAGCCGGCGGTGATGTTAACCAGAACACCACGCGCGCCGGACAGATCGATATCTTCCAGCAATGGGCTGGAAATCGCCATTTCCGCAGCTTCTTCCGCACGATCTTCACCTTGTGCAATACCTGACCCCATCATGGCATAACCCATCTCAGACATCACGGTACGAACGTCAGCGAAGTCAACGTTCATCAGCCCTGGGCGAGTGATCAGTTCAGCGATCCCCTGAACCGCCCCTTTCAGGACGTCATTGGCTGCACCGAATGCATCCAGCAGGGAAATTCCGCGTCCCAGAACTTTCAATAGTTTGTCATTTGGAATGGTAATCAATGAGTCCACGTGTTTGGACAGTTCAGTGATCCCCTGTTCCGCGAAGGCCATGCGCTTTTTGCCTTCGAAATTAAACGGCTTAGTAACGACAGCAACAGTCAGTATGCCAAGTTCTTTGGCAATTTCAGCGACTACAGGTGCTGCGCCCGTTCCTGTACCACCACCCATACCTGCGGCGATGAATACCATGTCAGCCCCTTCCAGGGCAGTGCGCAATGATTCGCGATCTTCTTCCGCAGCTGTGCGACCGACTTCAGGGTTTGCCCCAGCACCTAATCCTTTCGTAATGCCGTTGCCAATCTGGATAGTCTGACCAACAGCCGTCTTACGCAGAGCCTGAGCATCAGTGTTAATTGCAAAGAAGTCTACGCCTTCAATGCGTTCACGCACCATGTGCTCAACAGCATTACCGCCGCCGCCGCCGACGCCGATGACTTTAATCACCGCGTCATTGGTTAATTCCAGTGGTTCAAACATAATTTCTCTCCGTTTTGTGCCTTTATATCGAGGCCGGCGACATTGTCGTAGTCTCGGAATAAAAAATCAAAATTCTTTTTTCAGCCAGTTGCTGACTCTCTTAAACCAGCCACTCACTGACGTTCTTTTGTCAGCATTCGAATCGCCACCAAGATGGGATTCTTTGCCATAGTGCAGAAGCCCGACTGCTGTTGAGTAGCAAGGCTCCTGTACATAATCTGTCAGCCCAGTGATGTTCAGCGGGCGGCCAATGCGAACTTGGGTATGAAAAACCCGCTGAGCACAATCAGCCAGACCATCAATCTGGGCTCCTCCGCCTGTCAAGACGATCCCTGCCGCCAGGTGGTGCTTTACTCCCTGCTGACGCAATTGTTCCTGCAATCGCAAAATTTCATCGTTCACTAAATTCAGCAGTTCGGTATAACGAGGCTCAATCACCTCGGCCAGAGTCTGGCGCTGCAAGCTACGAGGAGGTCGTCCTCCTACGCTTGGCACTTCTACACTCTCATCCTTGCTGACTATCGAGCCTAATGCGCAACCATGACGAACTTTGATGGTTTCCGCATCAGTTGGAGGAGTACCAAAGGCATAAGCAATATCACTGGTAACCACATTGCCGGCGTAAGGGATAACCTTGGTATGGCGCAATGCCCCGCCAGTGTATACAGCAATATCCATCGTGCCACCGCCGATATCGACGACGCACACCCCCAATTCACGTTCATCTTCCGTCAGCACAGCATAGCTAGCTGCTAATCCGGCAAAAATAAGCTGATCAACTTTCAGCCCACAACGTTCCACAGCTTTTACGATATTTTTCGCCATGTCGTTATGACAGGTAATCAAGTGTACTTTTGCCTGCATACGCACACCAGAGAGCCCAACCGGATTTTTGATCCCTTCCTGATAGTCAATTGCGTATTCCTGTGGGATCACATGCAAAATACGGTGTTCATCACGAACACGAACCGATTTAGCCGTATGGACAACGCTATCCACATCGTCCTGCGTTACTTCTTCTTCCGAAATCGGCACCATACCTATTTCGTTCTGGCAACTGATATGCTTGCCGGAAAGCGCCAGATAAACTGAAGATATCTGGCAATCCGCCATAAGTTCAGCCTGATCAATGGCACGCTGTACGCATTTAACGACCGACTCAAGATCGTTGACACCGCCTTTATCCATGCCGCGGGATGGGCAACTTCCTACTCCGATAATATTAACCATACCATCGGGCAGAATTTCACCAACCAGGGCAGATACCTTTGCTGTCCCGATTTCAAGGCCAACTACCAATTTTCTGTCCGTTGATTTGATCATCGTTATTCTGCCTGTCTCTGTATTATTACCAGTCACTGTTTGTTTTCTTGCCCGGCCTTTGAAACCGGCGTATCAGTTAATAAAGGAGCCCAACCTACTGCAGCACCGCTGTCATAACGTAAGTCAACATAAGCCACACGCTTCTCCGTGTTTTTCAGCAACACAGGATAAAGTTCAATAAAACGTTTTATCCGCTCCATTTTATCTCGACTTCCTAACTCTAACCGGATATCGTTATCCAGTATCAGCTGCCAAGAATTACGTGCTGTCATGATCACTGCTTTCAATTTAATTTGATGTTCTGCAAGCAGCGCAGCCATTGAGCGATACCCTTCTAATACCTCTTTTTCTTTGCCTTCCGGGCCATACAGCATCGGATACTGTCCATTGACGCTGCGTTCCATCGGCAAGCTGAATACCCGACCTTCTGCATCCAGCATTTGCGTATCGTTCCAACGGACATAAGGTACATATTCTACCAGATGTATTTTCAGTTCATCAGGCCATTGTTTACGCACAGTGACCTGCCGAATCCATGGCAATTGTTCAATCTTCTCTTGAATGACATTGACATCCTGTGTCATGAATGTACCGGGAGTTCCCAGTGACAAAATAGTCTGCCTGACATCATCATTCTTGGTGTAATGGCGTTCACCAGTTAACACCAGTTTTGAGAGCGGTAATCTATTTGAGTCCTTCATCCAATCCAGTGTTATCCAGCTTCCCCAAATGATGGTGCCAACCACCATCAGAAAGAAGATAATCCCTGCCAGATAATAACCATTACTGGGACGAGATCCCTGAGTTTCACTTTCCCGCTCTCGCTCCCGGATATTCCGGGCTGCCTGTGACATATCAATCAGCCAATTCCAAAATTCTCGCTACGAGTTGAGAAAAGCTGAGTCCGGCCTGACGCGCTGCAATAGGTACCAGACTGTGACTGGTCATGCCCGGAGAGGTATTCACTTCCAACAGATAGAAGTTACCATTGCCGTCATCCATGATATCGACCCGTCCCCAGCCACTACATCCCAACGCTTTGTACGCTCTTGAAGCAATATCTGCCAATTGCTGTTCTTTTTCAGCACTCAAGCCGCTTGGGCAGAAATATTGCGTTTCATTGGAAATATATTTTGCCTCGTAGTCATAAAATACGTCCGGCGCTTGAATGCGGATAGAAGGAAGCGTTTCATCCCCCAAAAATCCCACGGTATATTCAGGGCCAAATAGCCACTTTTCAACCAAGACTTCGGTGTCGTACTGAAATGCCAGTTCCAATGCACCACGTAGTTCGGGATAGTCACTGACTTTGGTCATTCCCACACTGGAACCTTCCAGATTGGGTTTAACCATTAATGGCAATCCTAATTCTTGAACATACTCTTTGAGTTGAAAATCACTAACTTGTTCAAATTTTTGGGAATTAATCACGACATAAGGAGAAACAGGTAGTTTTGCTCCCTGCCATAGCTGTTTTGTGCGTAATTTATCCATTGACAAGGCAGAAGCCATCACGCCACTTCCAGTGTAAGGAAGCTGCAAAAACTCTAACAAACCTTGCAGAGTACCATCTTCACCACCACGACCATGCAGCGCGATAAAGATTTTACTAAATCCTTCTTCTTTGAGTTTAGTCACATCAAAGTCTTTTGTATCGACCGAATAGGCATTAATGCCTGCTTCTTTCAGCCCAGTCACTACAGCTTGTCCTGATTGCAATGAAACTTCACGTTCAGCAGAAGTTCCACCCAACAGAACAGCAACTTTATCAACCATGATGTTCTTCCTCTTTAAAAGATGGCTGCAATTTTGTTTCAGCCAGATTGCGCGCTATTTTACCGATATTACCGGCACCCTGTACTAAGATTAAGTCGTTGTTTTCTATCAACTGTGACAGTATGACTGAAACTTGCTCAGGCTCTGACACAAAAATCGGATCTAATTTTCCACGGCTACGGATAGTACGGCATAAAGAACGACTGTCTGCTCCCGGGATCGGCGTTTCACCTGCTGCATACACATCCAGCATCAATAGAACATCTACCTGTCCCAACACATTGGCAAAATCATCATATAGATCACGGGTTCTGGTATAACGATGTGGCTGAAAAACCATAACAATACGTTTATCCGTCCAGCCTGCCCGTGCTGCTTTAATTGTGGCGTCCACTTCAGTTGGGTGATGACCATAATCATCTACCAGCATGACACTGCCTTCTTTGCTGTTAACATGCCTGAGTGAAAATTCACCCAGAAAATCAAACCGACGCCCTGTTCCCTGAAATTCAGCCAGTGATGCCAGAATATCAGCATCACTGATACCTTCTTCTGTCGCTACTGCCACGGCAGCCGTCGCATTCAGCGCGTTGTGGCGACCGGGAGCATTTAACACGACATGCAAATCCGGCAAATCATACCGACTGATAGTGAAAAACCCCTGCGCCCCTTTCTGTTCATAATGGGTAATACGAACGTCCGCTTCCTCGCTGAACCCGTAAGTCGTGATATAACGGCCAATACGTGGAATCAATTCCCTCACAACGGGGTCATCAATACACATCACAGCACGACCATAAAACGGCAGGTTATGCAGGAAATTAACGAATGTCTGTTTCAGGTTCTCAAAATCACCCTGATAAGTATCCATGTGGTCAGCTTCAATATTGGTGATAACTGCCATCATGGGCTGTAAATGCAGGAAAGAGGCGTCGCTTTCATCTGCTTCAGCAATCAAGTAGCGACTACTGCCCAAACGGGCATGTGTTCCTGCCGCCTTCACCAGTCCGCCATTCACGAATGTAGGATCAAGACCCGCCTGTGCGTAAATACCCGCAATCATTGCTGTCGTCGTCGTTTTTCCATGTGTTCCCGCAATGGCAATACCGTGACGATAACGCATTAATTCCGCCAGCATTTCGGCACGGCGGATCACAGGGATCCGGGCCTCACGGGCAGCCAAAATTTCTGGGTTTTCTGCGGAGATAGCCGTGGATGCAACGACTACGCTGGCACCCCGCACATTTTCCGGACGGTGATTAAAATAAATAGTTGCACCCAGTGCAATCAGCTGCTGTGTGACAGGATTGGGTGCCAGATCAGAACCACTTATCTGATAACCTTCATTAGCCAACACCTCGGCGATACCACCCATGCCGGCACCACCAATGCCGACAAAGTGGATATGCCTGACTTTTCTCATCTCAGGCACTGAAGTTCTTAATTTCGCCAACTGTTGTGTATTCACGTTTTAATTTTCACTCGTTATGTTTACGTCACCGCTCTACTTTCTATTTAGAACCAGAACGGCCTGAATGATTTTCTACAGCATCAATTAGCGCTGCTGCCACACGTTCGGTCGCATTAATGATGGCAACGGAGCGTGCCTTTTCTGCCATTTCCAGCAATTGCGGGCGTTGCCATTGCGTTAACAGTTCTGCCACTGCATCAGCCGTAAATTCAGGCTGTTCAAGTATCGTTGCAGCTCCCGCTTTTTCCAGCGGCAAAGCATTCCAATATTGCTGACGATCTTTATGCTGGAACGGAACAAAAATCGCGGGTAAGCCTGCGGCAGAAATTTCGCTAACTGTCAATGCACCGGAACGGCACACGACAATATCTGCCCACGCATAAGCCTGCGCCATATCATCAATAAATTCAGTCACTTTAAATTCAGACTTGACTGAATTTTCATATTTTTTATTTGTTTCTTCCTGTGCGCCCTTTCCTGCCTGATGCCATAATGTGATTTTATCACCCAGACGAGCGGCCACTTCTGGCATAGTTTGGTTCAGAATTCTTGCGCCCTGACTTCCCCCGACGACCAATACCCGAACAGGGCCTTCACGGTCAGTCAAACGTTGAGCCGGTACAGGTAACGCCAATACATCTTCCCGCACGGGATTACCGACAACCGGCGCTTTAGGGAATGCCCCCGGAAATGCCTGTAATACAGTTTTTGCGATTTTTGCTAACCAGCGGTTAGTCAATCCTGCAATCCCATTTTGTTCATGCAGTACAACCGGAATGCCACACAACCATGCTGCTATTCCTCCCGGTCCGGAAACATATCCTCCCATTCCCAGAACAACATCAGGCTGATAACGACGCATAATGGCTTTTGCCTGTTGAATCGCTTTAAAAATTCTAATGGGAGCGGCAAGCAACGCTTTTATGCCTTTGCCCCGTAATCCTGAAATCTGGATAAATTCGATATCAATTCCATGTTTCGGAACTAAATCCGCTTCCATACGATCAGCCGTTCCTAACCAGCGGATATCCCAACCCTGCTCTTTTAAATGATGGGCAACCGCCAGTCCGGGAAATACATGACCGCCCGTACCACCTGCCATCACCATTAAACGCCGGTTTTTGCCACTCATTTAGGGCTCCTTACGAACGCCTGTGCTTTTGTCAGACGCACTTCATAATCAATTCGCAATAATAAGACGATGGCTGTTGACATCACTATCAAACTGGAGCCACCGTAACTCACCAAAGGCAATGTCAGGCCTTTCGTTGGCAACATACCTGCCGCAGCACCAACATTAATGAATGCCTGAAAACTGAACCAAACACCAATTGCACAAGCCAGAAAACCTGCAAACCGTTGATTAAGCTGTAATGCCCGGCGACCAATCATCATTGCGCGGAAAGCGACGAAGAATACCATTGCCAACACTAAAACCACACCGAAATAACCTAATTCTTCAGCAATAATTGAGAAAATAAAGTCAGTATGGGCTTCCGGCAGGTATTCCAATTTCTGGACTGAATTACCCAGTCCTTGTCCGAAGAAATCGCCACGACCAAATGCCATCAGCGATTGGGTTAACTGATAACCGCTGCCAAAAGGATCTTCCCATGGATCCAGAAAAGAGGTCACTCTGCGTATACGGTAAGGTTCAGCAACAATCAGTACGCATACAGCAAATATTCCACAACCAATGATAGCGAGGAACTGCCACAATTTAGCGCCAGCCAGAAACAGCAGTGCCAGTGTTGTTACAAACAGCACAATCACCGTTCCTAAATCTGGCTGCGCCAGCAACAGGATAGCCAAAGCAACCATGACGCCCATCGGCTTGCAGAATCCCCAGAAGTTATTTCTCACTTCTTCTACTTTTCTGACCAGATAACTGGAGAGGTAGCAAAAAAGCGACAACTTCGACAATTCCGCTGGCTGAATACGCAATGGACCAATCGCTACCCAGCGCGATGCCCCGTTGACCGAGCTACCGACAAACAGCACCACCACCAACATCATGATCGTACCGATCAACATGACGTAACTGTAACGCTGCCAGAATTCCATCGGAATGCGCAGTGTGATCAGCGATAAGAAAAAGCACAGCGACAAATAAACCGCATCACGTTGGGCAAAGATAAACGGATCTTTAGCGAGGCGCTGACCAACCGGCATTGAGGCTGATGTCACCATGACAAAGCCGATCACAATCATCCCCAATATCATCCAGACCAGAGTACGATCATACATGACAGTATCTGTGGCATCGGCCTCCACATTTCCCGTCAGCCAATTTTTAAATTTACCAAGGCCTGGAATGGTCATTAACCTAACTCCTCTGCCAAACGGGCAAACACATGACCACGATGTTCAAAACCATTGAACTGGTCAAAGCTCGCACAAGACGGTGACAGCAATACCATGTCGCCAGCAACCAATTTGGAGGCAATTTCTCTCATCGCCTGTTCCATCGTCTCTGTCAGCATAGAAATTTCAGGACGTAGCTGCGCCAACTGATTCCCATCACGACCAAAACAGTAAAGGCGAATATTGTTCCCCGATATATAGGGCTTCAACGGGGTGAAATCTGCCGCTTTGCCATCTCCCCCCATTAAAAGATAGAGTGTACCTTCCAGTCTTAATCCACTCAGTGCCGCTTGAGTACTGCCGACATTTGTTGCTTTAGAATCATTAACCCAGCGAACGCCATTTCTCATATGAACCACCTGAAAACGGTGTTCCAATCCTGAATAAGTACGTAATGCCTGAAAGCTGGCTTCACGCGGAATATTTACAGCATCAGCCAATGCCAAGGCGGCCAATCCATTGGTGTAGTTATGTCGCCCAGCCAGTTGCAGTTCACGGGTCGCTAATACGGGCGATTGATTGACCACCAGTTGTTGATGCTCACTATCAAGTTGGTAATCCCCACTGTCCACACCAAAACTGATACAGCGGCTGTCTTTTCCTGCCTCCGGTAACGTCAAAGCATCCTGCTCATTCACTACACAGACCCTTGCCTGATCGTAAATCCGCAATTTTGCAGCACGATACTGAGACAATCCATCAGGATAACGAACCATATGATCTTCGGTTACATTCAGTACAGTCGCTGCCGCTGCTTTCAGGCTATAAGTCGTTTCGAGTTGGAAACTGGACAATTCCAGTACGTACAACTGACATGGGCGTTTCAGCAATTCCAGCGCCGGAACGCCAATATTCCCCCCGACACCCACTTGCCATCCGGCTTCTTTTGCCATCTCTCCGACTAATGTGGTCACGGTGCTTTTACCGTTTGAACCGGTAATGGCAACAATCGGGGCTGTGGCTTCACGGCAAAACAGCTCTATATCCCCGATAATTTCAACACCAGCATCAGCCGCTGCCTGTAATTCAGGTGTTGCCAGTGCAATTCCCGGACTGGCAACAATTAAATCAGCGTCCATCAACCACTGAACATTTAAACTGCCGGTATGACACTCAACTTCGTCAGGCAGCTTATCGCTGCCCGGTGGCACAATACGGGTATCCATCACTCGTGGAATCACACCCCGACCGATGAAGAAATCAACGCAGGAGAGACCTGTCAGCCCCAGTCCAACGATAACGATTTTTTTATTCCCGTATGCCGTCATGAGTCTCTCAGTCATGATTAACGTACCTTCAGAGTTGCCAGACCAATCAGCACCAGCATCAGAGAAATAATCCAGAACCGCACAATAACGCGCGGTTCCGGCCAGCCTTTCAGTTCATAGTGATGGTGAATCGGTGCCATACGGAAAATACGCTGTCCACGCAGTTTGAATGATCCGACCTGCAAAATGACAGAGAGCGTTTCCACCACGAAGACTCCACCCATGATGACCAGCAGAAACTCCTGACGCAGCAGTACTGCGATGGTGCCCAATGCCCCCCCCAGCGCCAATGAACCCACATCGCCCATGAACACTTGTGCCGGATAAGTGTTAAACCACAAAAAGCCCAATCCGGCACCCACTATCGCAGTACAGACGATGACCAATTCACCCGCATGACTCAGGTAAGGGATATGCAGATAGTTGGCAAAATTCACGTTACCCGTTGCCCATGCCACCAATGAAAAGCCCGCCGCAACCAGCACGGTTGGCATGATAGCCAGTCCATCCAAACCATCAGTCAGGTTAACGGCGTTACTGGTTCCTACAATCACGAAATAAGTCAAAAGGATATACAATATCCCAAGCTGCGGCATGACCTCTTTGAAGAATGGCACAACCAATTGGGTCGCTGGTGTATCTTTACCGATGCTGTACATAGTAAATGCCACACCCAATGCCAGAACGGATTGCCAGAAATACTTCCAGCGGGCAATCAGCCCTTTGGTATCTTTGCGAACCACTTTACGGTAGTCATCCACAAATCCGACAATGCCGTATCCCAATAACACCACCAATACACACCAAACATAGGGGTTATCCAAACGGGCCCAGAGCAAAACAGAGATGGTGATGGAGAACAGGATCAGCAGTCCGCCCATGGTGGGTGTCCCACGTTTACTGAAATGGGATTCAGGGCCATCGTTGCGGACAACCTGACCAATCTGCAATTTTTGCAGGTAAGCAATCAAGGTTGGCCCCATCCATAACGCAATAAACAATGCAGTAAGCAGGCCGACGATGGCTCTGAACGTCAGATAAGAAAAGACGTTAAAGCCAGTGTGATATTTAACCAGATGTTCAGCCAGCCAAACTAACATTGGAAGTTCTCCTTCAGTGAGTTCACTACCTCTTCCATCGCGGCACTGCGTGAACCTTTAATTAATATGGAAATCATTTCGTGTTGTTCCAGTAAAGAAAGCAGAGCTGCAACTAATTCAGTCTTGTTCGTGAAATGTTGCCCCCGGCCACTCGCATCACTGATATGAGTACTGAGTACCCCGACACTGAGCACTTTATCTATGTTCGTTGAAACCACGGCTTCTCCCACCTCACGGTGGCACTCAACTGCCTGTTCCCCCAATTCGCCCATATCACCGACCACCATGACCCGGTGACCAGACATTTGTGATAGCACATTCGCCGCCGCAATCATTGAGCCGGGATTCGCGTTATAGGTATCGTCCAGCACCACTTTTCCCTCTGCGAGGCGAATAGGAAATAAACGACCGGCAACAGCCTTCAGCTCTGATAATCCGGTACGAATATTCTCCAGCGATGCACCAACTGAAATTGCGAGAGCGCTGGCTGCCAACGCATTGGCAATATTGTGTTTCCCCGGTAGTGGCAGTGTCAGCTCGATATTGCCAATTGGGGTGTGGAGGGAAAAATGTGTTGCCAACGGTTGTTCCGAAACATCCGTTGCATAAAAATCAGCACCTACCGTTGATGAAGCGGAAAAACGCCATACGACCTGCTGATCACTAATGCTGTGCTGCCAATTATCCCAGTCATTGCTATCCAGATTGATAATGGCTGTTCCGTTTGGAGCAAGGCCATCAAAGATTTCTCCCTTTGCCTTTGCCACTCCCGCTAAAGAGCCGAACCCTTCCAGATGAGCAGAAAACAGGTTATTGACCAGCGCACTTTCAGGGCAGGTCATTTCAGTCGTATAGGCTATTTCGCCAATATGGTTAGCGCCCAGCTCAATCACAGCAAATTGATGTTCATCGGTCAGCCTGAACAGGGTCAATGGCACACCAATGTCATTATTGAAGTTTCCTGCGGTATAAAGGGTATTTCCGCGCTGACGCAGAATCGCCGCTGTCATCTCTTTTACTGATGTTTTTCCGGATGAGCCTGTCAACGCCACGACCCGTGCCTTGCTCTGCTGACGAACCCAAGCGGCCAGTTTACCCATCGCCAAACGGGGGTTTTCCACGACAACCTGAGGACAGTCAACCTCAAGACAACGACTGACCAGTAAAGCACCCGCCCCCAGTTTCACTACATCAGCAGCGAAATTATGGGCGTCAAAATTTTCCCCTTTTAAGGCAATGAATAAACTGCCACTGACGATTTTGCGGCTATCGGTTTCTACGGTATGAATTCGGATAGTGGCAGCCTGCTGCTCGGTAACATGATATAGCGTTCCATCAGTTAACCGGGCCAATTGCTGAAGTGTAAGCGGGATCATGCGATTACCCCCAGCAAACGTGCAACAGTCAGGCGATCTGAATAGTCTAAACGACGATTGCCGATCAACTGGTAATCTTCATGGCCTTTACCTGCCACAAGAACGACATCATCTTCTGTTGCCTGCATAATTGCACTGGTCACCGCTTCAACACGCCCATGAATTGCCATCACTCGTCCCGGATCGGCGAATCCTTTCAGTATATCCGCCACAATACGCTGTGGTTCTTCACTACGAGGGTTATCATCAGTAACAACCACGCGATCAGCACCCTCTTCAGCAACGCCTCCCATCAATGGGCGCTTACCTGTGTCACGATCACCACCACAACCGAATACACACCAGAGTTGACCTTTGCAATGTAGTCGAGCCGCAGACAACGCTTTTTCCAAAGCATCAGGTGTATGAGCATAATCTACGACAACAGTGGGACGACCATCGGCAGAAAAGACTTCCATACGCCCACAGACGGGTTCGAGGCAGGAAGCAGTTGCCAGCAATTTTTCCAGGGGATATTCCAGTGACAACAAAGTCGCAAGTGCCAATAGCAAGTTGCTGACATTGAATGCTCCCATCAGAGGGCTATTGAGCGTTCCGCTTCCCCAACTGGAAGTGAATGCAATGGAAGCACCTTTGTCGTGATAATCGACTTCATTGGCTGATAACCAATACCCCTGCCAATTTTCCGGCAAACGGTTCTCCATCGTCACAGCAACCGCTTCTGGCAAGCGGGACAACCATTTCTGTCCCACCGCATCATCAGCATTAATGATTTTTTGTTTTACATCGTGTTTTTTTGCATCATGATTACTGAATAGCATCCATTTGGCATTTTCGTAATTCTCCATATCACCGTGATAATCAAGGTGATCACGGCTTAAATTCGTAAAAACGGCCGCCTGAAACGGTAATGCCGCCACTCTTCCCTGAATTAATCCATGCGAAGAGACTTCCATCGCGGCAAAAGTCGCTTTTTGATTAACGAGTTGTTGTAAATCAAGTTGAATATCAACAGCAGAGCCGGTGGTGTTTTCGCTTGGCACGATCATGCCCAGCAAACCATTTCCCACCGTTCCCATTACGGCACTGGTTTCTCCGAGCCCTTGGCTCCATTGCGCCAGCAATTGCGTTGTTGTCGTTTTCCCGTTGGTGCCTGTCACACCTATCAACTTCAGCTTATTACCCGGATGTTGATAAAATGAACCTGCCAGCTTTGACAATTTATCATTTAAATCATCCAGATATATAACCGGCACACCATGCATCGTCTGCATAGTGCCGTTATCCACTTTTCCCTTCGCTTCTGCAATCACCGCAGCGACGCCCTGAGCAATGGCTTGAGGAATATATTTTCGACCATCTGTCTGATGCCCTTGAATCGCAACAAACAGATCTCCGGCAGCCGCCTTACGGCTGTCCAATGTCATTTCGCGCAGCGGAAGCTCCGGTGTATCGACACCCCACGGAGCCAATAAATCGCGTAAATTACGATCTGCCACTTTCATCCTCTTTATTGATTAATTACAAATTCGTTTTTATTACCCACCGGCAATGCATCTGGTTCAACATTCATGGTACGCAGAACACCACTCATGATGGTTCCAAAGATGGGCGCCGAAACCGCACCGCCATAATATTTACCTGCTTGTGGATCATTAATGATTACCACCAGTGAAAATCGTGGATTACTCGCCGGTGCAACACCGGCGGTATAAGAAATATACTTATTAACATATCTGCCATCTGGCCCGACTTTTTTTGCCGTGCCGGTTTTAATTGCAATTCGATAGCCTTTTATCGCGGCCCGTACACCACCACCTCCCGGTAATGCGACGCTCTCCATCATGTGTACGACTGTCCGCATGACTGGCTCAGGAAATACCCGGGTCCCCGGTACAGGAGGATCGACCTTGGTAATTGACAATGGGCGATAAACGCCCAAGCTGCCTATCGTTGCATAGACCCGCGCTAACTGTAATGGTGTTACCATCAGCCCGTAGCCGAAAGAAAAGGTGGCCCTATCAAGATCCGACCACCGTTGTTTATTTGTTGGAAATAAGCCACTGCTTTCTCCGACCAGCCCCAAATTGGTCGGTTTTCCCATCCCAAAGCGTAAATAAACATCTACGACCTCTGAGGCAGGCATCGCTAACGCCAGCTTGGAAACACCAACGTTACTCGACTTCTGTAAAATTCCGGTGATAGTTAACTCAGAACGCGGAGCAACGTCTTTGATTTGATGCCCCCGCGAACCATACGTTAATCGATATGGTCTGGTATCCAACACCGTATTTTCTTTGACAATTCCACTGTCCAGCGCACTCATCACCACCAGCGGTTTCACCGTCGAACCGGGTTCAAAAATATCGGTGATGGCACGGTTACGCATCGTATCTTTCGGCGTTCCAGACAAATTATTCGGGTTATAAGATGGACTGTTTGCCATAGCCAATACTTCGCCCGTATTGACATCGAGCAGTACCGCTGTACCTGATTCGGCTTTATTCAGTGAGACAGCTTTGGTCAGTTCGCGATAAACCAAAGTCTGAAGGCGTTCATCAATGCTGAGCATCAGATCGTGGGCAGCCCTGCTATCCGTAGATGCGATATCCTCAATGACACGCCCTGTACGATCTTTTCGAACCGTCCGGCTTCCCGGCATTCCTGTCAGCCAACTATCAAAACTTTTTTCGACACCTTCAATTCCCTTGCCGTCAATATTAGTGACTCCGATAATATGCGCTGTCACCTGCCCTGCCGGATAATAGCGGCGAGATTCCTGACGCAAATAGATACCGGGTAACTTCAATTTCTCAACATAGTCACCGATGGAGGTATTTACCTGACGGGCAAGATAAACAAAACGCCCATTGGGATAATCACTGATTTTTCGGGTTAATTGTTCAAGCGGAATAGAAAGTGCGTCAGACAAGGCCTTCCAGCGGGTATCATCTGTAATGCCTCCTTTTTCAAACACTTCTTTGGGATCTGCCCAAACAGCATCGACAGGCACACTGACAGCCAGTGGACGCCCGTTTCGATCGTTTATCATGCCACGGGAGGTTGGGACAGATTGAACACGCAGGGAACGTGAATCACCCTCTTTGACTAATCGGTCGGGATTGATGATCTGCAAATAAGCAACTCGAATCAAAAGCCCGATTAAAGCAAACCCAATGCCTCCACACAGCAAGGCAAATCGCCAGCTCACAAAACTTGCTTTATCTTCTTGCTTTTTCAACTTTAAAGAGCGTGCAGCTTTCATCGCCTACCTTTTGGTTGTCAACTGGACTCATTGAGTTATCACAATGTTTTCTTTCGTCGGATCAACGTGTTGCATTTGCAATTTTTCAGTCGCAATCCGTTCAACCCGACTGTGATCTCCCAGAGCATTCTCTTCAAGGAGCAGGTTACGCCATTCTATATCCTGAGCATCAAGCTGAATCACTTGACGCTCTTTCTCCGCAGTCAATAAGCGGGTCTGATGCGTGACCGTCACAACACTAATAGCTGAAATCACAATAGCTACCAGCAAAATCAGTGGGATCTTGGCATTGCGGATCAAATCACTGCCGATAACCCCGACTAAGCCATGACGTTCACCAGCCATTATTCGACCGCCTTTTCAGCAAATCGCAAAACCGAGCTTCGCGCTCTTGGATTTGTGGCCACTTCATCCTCTGACGGTTTCATTTTTCCTATGGATTTCAAACTTCGTCCCCCCAGCGCTTTTAACTGGGTTTCCGTGAGAGGCAAACCGGCCGGAACTTGCGCTCCCTGACTATTTTGTCGGATAAAGCGTTTCACTATGCGATCTTCCAACGAGTGGAAACTGATGACAGATAATCGCCCTTGTGGTGCCAAAACGTGCAATATGCCATCCAATGCACGTTCGATCTCTTCCAGTTCACTGTTAATATAAATTCTAATAGCCTGAAAGCTGCGGGTTGCCGGATGCTTATGCTTTTCCTTAACCGGACTGGCCTGAGCAATCAACTCTGCCAGTTCCCGAGTCCGCGTCATCGGCTGCTCTTGATTGCGCGCTACAATAGCCCTTGCAATACGTTTGGCGAAACGTTCTTCACCAAATGTTTTCAACACCCATGCTATGTCTTCTGCTTCAGCTTTCATCAACCATGTGGCGGCAGACTGTCCTCGCGTAGGGTCCATCCGCATATCCAGTGGCCCGTCACGCATAAATGAAAAACCGCGTTCAGGATCATCCAACTGTGGGGAGGAAACCCCTAAATCGAGCAACACTCCATTAATTTTTCCGACCAGACCCGCGTCTTCCACATAAGTTGCCAATTCTGAAAATGGCCCGTGTGTGATAGAAAAACGCGTGTCAGTAATGGCTTTTGACGCTTCAATTGCTTGTGGGTCACGGTCAATCGCCATTAAACGCCCGTTAGGTCCCAGTTTTGACAAAATCAGGCGGGAGTGCCCCCCTCGTCCAAATGTTCCGTCTATATAAATTCCATCTTCTTGAATATTCAGTCCGTTGACAGCTTCGTCCAGTAATACACTGGTATGCTTAAGATGACTATTTGCCATATTTATAGTGATAAATCCTGTAGCCTTGCTGATAAAGGTTCTTGTGTGGACTGTTCGGTTTCAATGTCGTTTTGTACTTGCTGATACCAAACTTGTTCATCCCACAATTCAAATTTATTAAATTGCCCAACCAGCATGACCTCTTTTGTTAGCCCTGCGTGCTGACGCAGCGTATTGGCTAATAAAAGACGCCCTGCACTGTCCATTTGACATTCACTGGCGTGTCCCAATAACAAACGTTGAACGCGACGTTCGGCTGGATTCATGCTGGATAAGCGAGATAACTTTTCTTCGATGATTTCCCATTCGGGTAATGTATAAAGCAACAGGCACGGCTGATGGAGATCAATGGTACAAACCATTTGACCATTCGATTCTTCATTCAGCGTTTCTCTATATCGGGCAGGTACAGTGAGCCGCCCTTTACTATCGAGATTAACCAGTGTTGCTCCACGAAACATACTCAGGTTACCCCTTGATGGCCCAAATCTCCACATTATCCCACAAATCACCACAATTAAGAGTTTACGGATGGTATGAAAACCTTGTCAAGCCAGAGCCGGTGCGCTTTAGCTAGATTTACAGAAAGATTTAGGAGAGAAAAAGAAGGATTTTTCAGATTTGGCTATATTAATAATAGATAACATCATGATAATTTTGGATAATTTAATAAAGTCGGCGGGATCTTTTTTAGCGGGTGAATTTAGGTCAAATAATTACCACTTAAATTAATTTATGTTAGCCATATCTCATTATTGCCCAATTGTTAAGCAACAGTGTTCTACCAATAATAAAAATACATTCAAGCTACTATAGTATAAAAAATAATAATCCAATGAAATTCGCTATTCACCCTCAAAATAAAAACACTTAAATATCAAAGTAATAAAAAAACAATCCAATACCAAAGAAAATCACACAAAAAATATAATTTTAGATAGGAATCATCATATACAGTAACTTTAATAATACATTATCGTTTTTAATGGTTATAAAACTCTGTTAAGCATAATTTTAGTCAGAATAATCTCAAAATTATGTCAACATATGTATTTCAATGATTTTAGCAACGTTTTGGCAACATTTTGATGAGACAAACAGTACCCTCATCTTCAATGAGGGTACTCGAATCAGGCTTTGCGGCTCAACTTGCCACGACGGCATAAATGACGACGCATTCGGGTGATCCCCGGAGCGGGTCGTTGTTTCTTATCCAAACTGGCTAATACCAGTTCAAGGGCACATTCAGCCACCTCACGGTGACGCTGCGCTACAGATAATACAGGGCATTCAAGGAAATCGAGCAATTCATGATCGCCAAATGTAGCAATAACCAACTGGCTGGGTAAGCGACCACTTTGCTTAAGGATGGTATCCATGACTCCCTGAAGCAGGGCAAACGAAGTGGTATACAGTGCCTGAGGAATAGGGTTCGTTTCAAGCCACAAGGAGAATACTTCAGCCGCCGCCTCACGCTCATAGCTATTTGCATACAGGTAGCTTACTTCCCTTGAGTCATGCTCCCAAGCTTCACGGAAGCCTTTTTCACGCAAGAAACTGACCGATAATTCAGGTAGCGCTCCCAAATAAAGCACTGATTCTGCGGGGAATTGACGTAATTCCTGTGCCAGCATTTTTGCATCTTCAAGATCATCCCCAACAACGCTGATAAAATGTTCACTGTCCAGAGCACGATCAAGCGCAATAATCGGCAGTGAGCGATTTGTCCAACGCTGGTAGAAAGGATGCTCAGGTGGCAAGGCTGTAGAAACAATGATGGCATCAACCTGACGTTGCAGCAGATGCTCAACACAACGCATTTCATTATCAGGCTGATCCTCGGAACACGCGATCAATAGCTGGTATCCACGCTGCCGCGCCTGACGTTCAAGATAATTGGCAATGCGAGTGTAACTCGTATTTTCCAAATCGGGTATGACTAAACCAATTGAACGGGTGCGTCCTGCCCGAAGACCAGCGGCAACAGCATTAGGATGATAATTGTGCTCCCTGACCACCGCCATCACTTTTTCTACTGTTTTATCGCTGACCCGATACTGCTTGGCTTTACCATTGATGACATAACTGGCCGTAGTCCGTGAAACACCTGCTAAGCGGGCGATCTCATCCAGTTTCACATTAACCCCTCGGTAAGATGATGAAAAAGCCCTACATTACAGTAGGGCTCTATGAATATCTGTATCTTAACCCGCAGATTACGATTTTTCATCGCATAATTTTCTCTCCGCGAGAAACACCCACAATGCCTGAACGCGCTACTTCGACGATCTCCGCCACATCTCTCACCGAATCAATAAATGCATCCAGTTTTTCACTCGTTCCAACTAATTGGACGGTATAGAGCGTCGAGGTCACATCAACTATCTGCCCACGAAAAATATCCGTGCTGCGTTTGATGTCTTCGCGACCATATCCGCTGGCTTGCAGCTTCACCAGCATAATTTCACGCTCAACGTGAGGCCCGGACGTTAATTCATTGACCCGCAGCACATCCACCAATTTATGCAGCTGCTTTTCAATTTGCTCCAGTACCTTGGCATCACCTTTGGTCTGAATGGTCATGCGTGATAAGGTTGGATCTTCCGTCGGAGCGACCGTCAGGCTTTCGATATTATAGCCTCGCTGGGAAAACAGCCCGACCACGCGGGATAATGCTCCCGATTCGTTTTCAAGTAATACAGACAAAATCCGGCGCATGATCAGGTCCTCTCTGTTTTGCTTAACCACATTTCATCCATTGCCCCGCCACGGATCTGCATTGGATAAACGTGTTCTGTTTCATCAATGGTGACATCCACGAAAACCAGACGTTTATTCTCATTAACGTCATGCAGAGCCTGGGCTAATTTTGTTTCCAGCTCTTCGTACTTTTCGATAGAGATACCAATATGACCGTAAGATTCAGCCAATTTGACGAAATCAGGCAGGGATTCCATATAGGATTGAGAGTGGCGGCCTCCATATAGCATATCCTGCCACTGCTTTACCATTCCCAAGAACCGGTTGTTCAGATTCAGCACAAGAACAGGCAAACCATATTGCAAGGCAGTGGACAATTCTTGGATATTCATCTGGATACTGCCGTCACCCGTCACACATACAACCGTTGCATCAGGTTTTGCCAGCTTGACACCCAGTGCAGCGGGCAAGCCAAACCCCATTGTTCCTAAACCGCCGGAATTGATCCAATGTCTTGGTTCATCAAATGGGTAATGCAGGGCTGCAAACATCTGATGCTGGCCCACATCTGATGTCAGATATGCCTTACCTTCAGTCAGGCGGTAGAGAGTTTCAAGTACGGCCTGTGGCTTGATCTTCACTGTGGTGTGGTCATAATCAAGACACTTTCGGCTACGCCACTGTTCAATGGAAAGCCACCAATCTTTCAGAGCATCCGGATCTTGGGTATTTTGCGTGGTATCCAGCAATTCCAACATCTGACCGAGAACCTTTCTGGCATCGCCAACGATAGGAATATCCGCGGTTACCGTTTTAGAAATCGAAGCAGGGTCAATATCAATGTGCAGTACGGTCGCGTCTGGACAATATTTTTCCAGATTATTGGTTGTACGATCATCAAAGCGTACCCCAACGGCGAAAATCACATCGGAATAATGCATCGCTTTGTTGGCTTCAAAAGTGCCGTGCATTCCCAGCATACCCAAACTTTGCCGATGAGTGGCAGGAAATGCCCCCAACCCCATCAATGAACTGACGACCGGAATATGCAAACGTTCAGCAAGCGTCAGAAGCTCCGCGGAACATGATGAATTGATAGCTCCGCCGCCGACATAAATGACAGGTTTTTTCGCATCCAACAGCGCTTTCAATGCGCGCTTAATCTGTCCTTTATGTCCATGGACAGTAGGATTATAAGAACGCATATTGACTTTATCTGGATATACATACGGAAATTTGTGGGCCGGATTGACGGTATCTTTGGGAAAGTCAATAACGACAGGTCCTGGTCGTCCACTCGCGGCCAAATAAAAAGCTTTCTTAATCGTATTCGGAATGTCTTCTGCTTTTTTCACCAGAAAACTGTGTTTCACGATCGGGCGGGAAATTCCCACCATATCGCACTCCTGAAAAGCATCATTGCCTATTAAGGAACTCGCGACCTGACCAGACAGAACCACCATGGGAATGGAATCCATATACGCAGTGGCAATTCCCGTGATGGCATTTGTTGCTCCCGGCCCGGATGTCACCAAAACAACCCCGACTTTTCCCGTGGAACGGGCATAGCCATCCGCCATATGAACAGCACCCTGTTCATGGCGCACAAGAATATGCTCGATTCCCCCAACCGTATGCAGGGCATCGTAGATATCTAATACTGCCCCGCCCGGATAACCAAACACATGTTCAACACCCTCATCGATTAACGATCGGATGATCATATCGGCTCCTGACAACATCTCCATTGAGTTTGCCTCCAGGCTTTGTTTGCAAGTTAACTGTCGGAATTTCATAAGGAGATTGTCAAAAATAACCTTATTTATCCCATTTCTTATTTATATGAAGAGTGAACTATTATCTAACGTTAATCGATAACGTTGAGTAAACTAACATAACGTTAGATAACAGGGTTAGCAAACACCAATTCACAGACTGGAAACATTTTTTTAATAGAGAGCCGATATTTTATCTGTCTTCAATCCCGGTACATGGATTCAATTTCGCACTGATAACGTTGTGAGATAATCTTGCGGCGTAATTTCAATGTAGGCGTTAATTCGCCTTTTTCCATGGAAAAAGCGACAGGCAGGAGAACAAATCGCTTAACCTGATGGAACTTAACCACATTTTTCTGTATTTCCTTCAAACGCTTGTCAAATAGTTCAACAATTTGATGGCTGCGCAATAATTCAAGACGATCCCGATAATGGAGATTGATAGATTTTGCATATTCCTCCAGCGCTTCATAACTGGGAACAATTAACGCAGAAACAAATTGGCGGGCATCAGCAATAACTGCAATATGCTCAATAAAGCGATCTTGTCCCAGCATGCCTTCAATCATTTGTGGAGCGATATATTTGCCTGTTGATGTTTTCATTAAATCTTTCAGGCGCTCGGTGATAAACAAATTGCCTTTATCATCCAATCCTCCCGCATCCCCTGTCCGCAGCCAGCCATCTTCGGTAAAAGTATGGACAGTTTCCTCAGGGCGGTTGAAATAGCCTTTCATCACAATAGGGCCTCGCACTTGAATCTCGCTTTCAGTACTGATGCGAACTTCAATACCGGGCAACGGCGTACCAATTGAGCCTAAAAGATAATTTTTTTCTTCCCAGCAAGACACCGTTGCACAGGTTTCGGTCATACCATAGCCATATTTGATATTGAGACCAATGGACAGGAAAAAACGCGTGATGGAATCGTCAAGGCGCGCTCCTGCCACTGGCAGGAAACGGACCCGTCCTCCCAATAAATTACGGAGCTTGTTCAATACCAGTTTGTCTGCCAGTTGGTAACTACAACGCGTGAATGGGCAACCTTTTTTATTTTCCTGTCGGTGCATCCAGCGGCTTTCTCCCCGCTTTAATGCCCAGTTAAAAATCATTCTGCGCCAGACAGGTGCCTGAGAAACTTTTCCCAAGATAGCGCCATGCATTTTTTCATAAAAACGGGGAACCGAGCACATTACCGTTGGGCGCACGTCAGTCATCGCTTCACGCACAAAATTTGTATCAGTCAAATAGACATTCAAAGCGCCAGTGTGCATGACATAATAACTCCATGCACGCTCAAATATATGGGATAACGGCAGGAAACTGAGCGATACATCCTGTTTGGTCAATGTCAGTCTTTGGTCATGCAGATAAAGCTGTGAAGCAATATTGCGATAATCCAACATCACTCCCTTTGGCTCTCCCGTTGTGCCAGAGGTATAAATTAAAGTGAACAGATCATTTAAATCCTGATCGGCAATACGTCTGTCAAGCTCTGACTGATATTTTGCATAATCATTGGCAATATCATTAGCAATATCATTAGCAATGAAAGCAGATAAATATAATGCCTGCGGACACCCTTTCAAATCGACAGACTCATCCAGAACAATAAGATGAGAAAGTTCAGGGCACAGATCAGGCAATGCCACTGCAATGTCATACTGTTCCTGACTACCCACAAACAATACCTGTACGCCAGCATCATTGAGAATAAATGCCGCTTGATCACAAGTACTTGTCGCATAAAGCGGCACTGTTACAGCCCTGATCTGAAGAATAGCCAGATCTGCCAATGACCATGCCATGCTGTTATGTGCAAAAATGCCGATTTTTCCCTGCACTTTCACTCCCAATGACAACAATGCTCTCGCCACGGATTTAGTTATGCCCTCGACTTCTCGCCAACTCATTTCGAGCTGTTCTGATGGCGACCATTGTCGAAATGCGATTTTTTCCGGAGATTCATGGGCTTGCTGCTGCAATCGGTTAACCAAGTGATAGGAATGCAGAGAGTCTGTTATCACAATATAATCCTGTATAAATATTTTTATTCAGCATATTCAGCGAGCATACAGCCCACCTTTCAGCTTACAGATGTTAGCTATTTTCTCGCAGTCTACCTATTCCTAGTAGAAGGGGGAAGTGTATTTTTGATATCTTCTCCCTTGTAAGGAGAAAATATTTACAGGATTTATTGAATAAGTACGGATAAACAGAGATAAATATCGTGAAAAGGAGCTATATCCAAAGGACCCTATTCCAATTGATGTTTACTGGAATAGGGCCCTGTGTACGTTTTGTTTTATTCTTGTTCTCCAAGATGACTCAGTAGTGATTTCATCCACTGATGACCTTTATCTCGATCCGTTGAGCCATGCCATATCAAATAACAAGGACGGGGAGTCCGGTCGTTTGGCAAAGACACTGAACAAATATCTAACTGTTCGGAATAATGCTCAACCATCCATTTTGGCACGATAGCAACTAAATAAGTCTGAGAAACAATATTAAGAACACTATTTAAATCCGTTCCCTGATAAGAAACAGAACGCAATAGCTCATTACTTTCATAGTAAGGCTTACTGAATGAATCTGCATTATCCAATGCAACAATTGCATGCCTTTCTTCCAGTAATTGCTGCTGCGTAATTCGCTTACTAATTCTGGGATGATGCTTGGAAACTGCCAGAACCAACTCATCATTAAACAAAGGATAATTATGAAAATCAGATTTCTCTAATTGGGTATAACTGATGACAAATTCTATTTCCTGATATTTTAATTGTTTCTCAACATCATCACTAATTTGTGTTTTAATGACAACTTCTATATTCGAAGAATGTTTTTTTATTTGCCCGACAATTTGAGCAGCTAAACGAATATCAAGCGGGCTACAAATAGATAGGTTAAATACCCTTGTGCTATTATCGGGATCAAATCCTACTCCGGGCAATTCATTATGAACAATTTGAAGAGCTTGTCTGAGCGGCCCGAAAAGCTGTTTTGCTCTCGCCGTTGGTTGAATACCCCGCCCATAGCGAACAAACAATTCATCATCAAACATCGTCTTCAAGCGAGATACCGCATTACTGACAGCCGGCTGTGACATACCCAATGCCTGAGCTGCGCGTGTAATATTCTGCATTTGCATTACTGCATCAAAAACAGTAAGCAAATTGAGATCTACACTGCGCAATTGAACATCACATGATTCTTTTTTTCCTGTAGTTACTGAGTTGTATTCAGTCATTATTTCACTCCACTAAACTTATAGCAGTGATCTCATTAAATAATGGAATGCTGGCCGTTTCCAAATGCAACATTTAGACACCGAAAACAGCTTTACCTATTAATAAGATCAATTACCTCAATTTGTTTGCAAATAAATTGAGATTCGTCCTTGTACAAAAATTCAATATGCATAACCAATGCTTTCTTATCTACGTAGCCGTAATATTTTTATAAGCATGAATATTAATGCGTTACATATGAATAGAAATAACTCAACTTACACTAACGACTTACGTCCAAAACGATCAGTCAATAATGACAAAATGAAGAGCAGAAAAAATTCATAATAAAATGACTGCATTCCAACTATTTATCAGAACTATCTATTAATATTATCTATCAGGAAAATGACCCGGAGTATTAATCAGAAATTAGTTCTTCCAATATAACAAGATACAATTTATTAATATTCTATATGGTTATGATTTCTTAATCTAAAAACGCGATTCCTAAAAACGCTGTCCCTAAACGTACTGTCCTTAAACGTACTGTCCTTAAAAATACTATGCTTAAAAATACTATTCTTAAAAATACTGTCCCTAGCAATACTATGGTTAATATCCATTTTATCCTTGTTCCTTCAAATCTATCCGTCATAGCCACATTACAACAGCCGTATTCAAACGATTGAGTAAAAAAATCTCATATAAGAATAACTGTATAAAATAACAGACATCAGATTTATCATCCATCAGAGCCGGATTTTACTCCATATATAGATATGAAAAATAGATAAAAACATCGCTAAAAATGTAAAAAATAGTCACCAAGTCCAAAACGTGTTTAATTAACAATCAATGGCGATCATGATTCACGCCAAATTTATACGTTTAATTCTTGACATTATTCAGGAGATGACTTATCTATAAACGCACTAAGAGTTAAAACTCGATTAACAAATTTATAAAGGTTAACTTACATGATTTACTTCATTCTCCTACTAAGCCTACTACTAATCGCCTTTAATGTGCGCGGTATGGTGGTGGGTGAAGAGCTGAATTAAGTTAACCTCTACCAGAAAAAAACCCGCGCCGTGCGCGGGTTTTTTTTTACCGGTACGACGCTCAAAAATAAAACATCATCACCTATTTGACAGGAGCACGACATGAGCCAGCAAGTTATTATCTTCGATACTACACTGCGTGATGGAGAACAAGCATTACAATCCAGCCTGAGTGTAAAAGAGAAACTGCAAATCGCTTATGCACTGGAAAGACTGGGAGTTGATATCATTGAGGCCGGTTTTCCTGTTTCTTCTCCAGGAGATTTTGAGTCAGTCCAAACCATCGCCCGTGAAATCAAGAATAGCCGTATTTGTGCCTTATCCCGCTGCGTTGATAATGACATTGATGTTGCCGCCGAAGCCCTGAAAGTCGCAGAGGCTTTCCGCCTGCATATGGTATTGGCTACCTCTAATCTGCATGTCGAACATAAATTAAAAAGAACTTTCGATGATGTTGTCGAAATGGCTGTTCGCTCCATTAAACGAGCGCGCAACTACACTGATGATGTCGAGTTTTCCTGTGAAGATGCGGGTCGTACCAATATTGATAATTTGTGCAGAATTGTCGAACAGGCAATTAAAGCCGGCGCAACCACCGTCAACATTCCAGACACTGTCGGCTACACAACACCTTACCAATTCGGCGGTATTATCAGTACTTTATTTGATCGTGTACCCAATATTGATAAAGCCATTATTTCTGTCCACTGCCATGATGATTTGGGTATGTCTGTCGCTAACTCCATCACGGCAGTTCAGGCCGGAGCCAGACAGATAGAAGGAACTATCAACGGATTAGGGGAACGTGCTGGTAACTGTTCACTGGAAGAAGTGATCATGACTATCAAAACACGCCAACAAATGTTGGGTGTTCACACCAATATCAATCATAAAGAAATTTACCGAACCAGCCAGTTAGTCAGCCAAATTTGCCATACCCCAATTCCTGCCCATAAAGCGGTCGTCGGCAGTAACGCATTTGCTCATTCATCCGGCATTCATCAGGATGGCATCCTGAAAAATCGTGAAACTTACGAAATTATGACGCCAGAATCCATCGGGCTGAAAGATATCCAGTTAAACCTGACGTCACGTTCTGGACGTGCTGCCGTGAAACATCGCATGACTGAAATGGGCTATCAGGAGGCTGACTACGATTTGGATGCCTTATATCAAGCATTTCTCAAATTGGCAGACAAAAAAGGACAAGTGTTTGATTACGATTTGGAAGCACTGGTGTTCATTAATCAACAACAACAAGAGAATGAACATTATCGTCTGGATTATTTCAGCATCCAATCTGGTACGAATGTCGTGCCCACTGCTACAGTACGTCTGGCCTGCGGAGAGGAAATCAAAGCTGAAGCCTCTACCGGAAACGGTACGGTTGATGCCATTTATCAGGCCATCAACCGTATTACAGGCTATCCGATTGAATTAGTTTCCTATCAATTATCCGGCAAAGGACATGGAAAAGATGCCCTCGGACAAGTTGATATCATTGTCGAGTGTTTTGGTCGCCGTTTCCACGGTATGGGATTGGAAACTGACATCATTGAATCCTCTGCAAGAGCGATGGTGCATGTCCTGAACAGTATTTGGCAGTCCCGACAAGTCGAAAAAGAAAAGCAGCGTATCAGCCAAGAGCACCATCAAAACAATAAAAAGGAAACTGCATAATCATGTCTTCAAGCCAAACTATTTCAGATAAGCAAGAGGTTGCTCACTATCACATCGCTGTTTTGCCTGGCGATGGTATAGGCCCGGAAGTCATGAAGCAAGCTTACAAAGTGTTGGATGCTATTCGTCAGCGCTTTAATATCCGTATTACAACCAGTGAATACGATATCGGAGGAGCCGCCATTGATCGTCATGGTTGCCCTTTGCCTCAGGAGACTGTTACCGGTTGTGAAAAAGCTGACGCGATCCTGTTTGGTTCGGTTGGTGGACCAAAATGGGAACACCTGCCTCCAGCAGAACAGCCGGAACGTGGTGCATTGTTACCACTGCGCAAGCATTTTAAATTGTTCAGCAATTTACGTCCGGCGCGTTTATACGCAGGCTTAGAATCTTTTTGTCCACTCCGCCAGGATATCGCCGCAAACGGTTTTGATATTTTATGCGTCCGCGAACTGACTGGCGGGATCTATTTTGGGCAACCCAAAGGCCGTGAAGGCGAAGGAAAATACGAACGTGCTTTCGATACTGAAATCTACCACCGTTTCGAAATAGAGCGGATTGCCCGGATCGCCTTTGAATCCGCTCGCAAGCGACGTCATAAAGTCACTTCAATTGATAAAGCGAATGTTTTGCAAAGCTCCGTATTATGGCGTGAAGTCGTCAGCGAAATAGCCAAAGATTATCCTGACGTTGAAATCAGTCACATGTACATTGATAACGCCACCATGCAATTGATTAAAAATCCGGCTCAGTTTGATGTTCTGTTGTGCTCTAATATTTTCGGCGATATTTTATCCGATGAATGCGCCATGATAACGGGTTCTATGGGGATGCTACCTTCCGCCAGTCTGAATGAAAAAGGCTTTGGTTTATATGAACCCGCAGGGGGTTCAGCGCCGGATATTGCTGGCAAAAACATCGCCAACCCGATAGCCCAAATTTTATCCACATCCCTACTGATACGCTACAGTCTTGGGCGCAGTGATATCGCTGACGCTATTGAACAAGCTGTCAATCATGCTTTAGAGCAAGGTTATCGCACCACAGACTTAGCGGGTAATGACAACGCAGTCAGTACTGATGCAATGGGCAGTATCATCGCACAATATATTGCCGGGGGAATTTAATATATTGAGTAAATTATCAGTAAGTACTGCCTATTAAAGGCCGCTGCATAGCAAATGAAAAAAGCCAGTAAGTCACCTTACTGGCTGGCAAAATCACCATTACCTCCGCCCCGCTATTTATTTCCATCATGGTCGGGAGTTACAAATGAGCGATATCATCATCTCATTGGAACATTTGAAGACTATTCCACTTTTTTCCCACATCAAAGAAGTCACTTCCACAACGCCCCATATTATAGATATTTTTCTTCACGAAGCTGATGCCCGATTTGATTTCCTGATGGGCAGCCCCCACGCCATGATTTTGCCGCAGGAATGGCAAATCTTGCCAAACTTCTCCCGTCATCCCATTGGTACCGGGCCGTATCAAGTCGTTACCAACGATACGCGAAAACTCAAAATCAAGGCATTCGATCACTATTTTGGCTTCAGAGCACTATTTTGGCTTCAGAGCACTATTTTGGCTTCAGAGCACTACTTGATGAAGTTAACATACTGATACATCCGGAATTGACGGAAAAATTGGTTTGCACCACGTTACATCTGGAAAGATACCGAAAGTGACATCTGGCTGGCTACCGCCAATTTTTACAAGCCATTGGAATTTTCACTGTTTGCTACCCTCTATGAGATGCCATTGCTGAAAAAGTGCCTTGGCAGTGACTTAACGCAGGAAGCATCCTCTGTGGAGAAAAAACAATTTATCCGTTGAAGCATGGTGTAAAGACATCATTGATCAACATTGGTTGCATCCGTTATTTCATCACTGGCTCGAATTACAGAGACAACGCAGTATGAGAGGCGTAAAAATGAATACTTTTGGATGGTTTGATTTTAAATCTGCGTGGTTTACGCCTTCTGATGGATAATTCACAGAAAAAGCTAAAGTTATAAACATTCGTTGTCTGACAACAGTCATTTTATTCACTTTTTCTGTGGATATCTATGTGAAAAAGTAAGGGGTAAAACGGGTATACTTTTTTTGTGTGTTTTATCACACTACTTAAGTGTAAATAAATAACCATTATTTTTCATTAAGTTAATACATTTAAACCCTCTTTTTAAAGCATATATTACTCATCCGGATCTGTGGAGACGCTCTGATTGAGTAAATATCAACCAATGGTGATTTTATCCACAGGATATGCCTTTTAGTTAAACAAAAATCGTCTATTTTTGCAAAAAACGTCCTTCATTAGAGCTGTAAATCAAACCAGTGATCTCACTTTTTATCACTTATCCCATAAATCTGTGGATAACATAGTGTAAGATCCTGTTTATTATCAGTGGGAATAGGTGAACAATCATAATGAGTCTATTTTTAATGCAGAGAACATAAATGAAAAAATCTTTTATATCATGCTATTATCAAAAACATTATGGTAATGATAAATTAATAATGATTTACAATAATCCAC
Source organism: Xenorhabdus littoralis (assembly GCF_033949345.1). NCBI lineage: Bacteria > Pseudomonadati > Pseudomonadota > Gammaproteobacteria > Enterobacterales > Morganellaceae > Xenorhabdus > Xenorhabdus littoralis. The sequence continues at coordinate 127,495 of NZ_VCDP01000004.1, read as the reverse complement.
CAGAACACTTTTTAACCAGTAAAAAATATACTCTATAACATGTACTTTACACCACCATCACCACCTGAAAATGAACAACAATTATTCGATCGCGCCCATTCTCTGGCTGGTTTATCAATGGGGGAACTTGCTGCGCAAGCCAGACTTCCCATTCCCCCTGATTTAAAGCGTGACAAAGGCTGGGTCGGCATGTTGCTTGAATATTATTTAGGCGCAAATGCCGGCAGTAAACCCGAGCAGGATTTTGAACATATCGGTATTGAACTGAAAACGATCCCTGTGGACAGCAAAGGTTCTCCATTGGAAACAACCTTTGTCTGTGTTGCACCGTTGACAGGGAACAGCGGTATTACATGGGAAAAATGTCATGTCAGGCGTAAATTATCCCGTGTTTTGTGGATACCTGTTGAGGGTGAAAGAAGTATTCCTCTTTCTGAACGCCGTGTCGGCTCACCACTACTTTGGAGCCCGAATATCATTGAAGAAGAATTACTGCGACACGATTGGGAAGAACTGATGGATCTCATTGTGTTGGGGAAAGTCGAGAGCATCACAGCCCGTCATGGTGAAGTGCTGCAATTGCGCCCCAAAGCGGCCAATAGCCGAGCATTGACCGAAGCAATCGGAGAATATGGTCAGCCAATAATGACACTGCCCAGAGGCTTTTACCTGAAGAAAAATTTTACAGCGCCGTTATTGGCCCGCCATTTCTTCTTGTAACTTCTTGTAACTTCTTGTAAATTTTTGTCACTTTGCAGTAAGTCACAATACCAGACTATGTCTCAAAATTATCGCTGCAAAAATAAAGATGACTGTAGTAAAAAATACATCCCGTTACCTAAAACCAGTGAATACACCCAAAATACGATGATGCTTTCTAAATAGATAAAATGGGTTAATACATACAGTTTGTGAGATTGTCGAGTATACCTGAAATCCATTGTGTATATACAACAAGTGCGTGACAAGGGCGATTAACCTCAACTCATCCCTGTAACCGGAAAGAGGAAAGATATATTTCAAAAAAACCAAAAATTCATCCATGATGATATCATGAAAAGAAAAAATTACTTTTATTTACCGTACTATTAGAAAAATAAAAAAACATTACAAATAACATTTACAATGTTTTGCTCGTTCATTATTTAATGATTACACTTTATTTTAATAAAAAATTTATTTAAAACAACCTTTGACTACCAAAATTTATTTATGGCATATTAAAACTCAACATTCACCATATTGCTTTCATACATAAACAAAATCATAAATATTTTGATGAAAATGGCCTCTCCATAAGCCATCCTATTTCTATCAAAAATTTACTCTTTATCCTTTAAAAGTAATTATCAATAATTCGCAATAATTCAGCACAGACTTCATTTAGTATAATTAGATTAATATGATAAAAAAACTTAATATTGCTTGCAGTAACAACACACACCATTTTTTTAATAGTAAAAGAAAGATAATCAATATCAAAGAAACGCATTTTATTGATGTATCTGCTGTTGTGATTTCATTAGAAGATACGTTAAATGGCGAATTAGAACGTATTGAAGCCACACAATATTCAATCCCTGTTTATCTTTTCTTATCCGAAAACGAAACACTTCCCGCACATCTCTTTTCACGGCTCACTGGTGTGTTCCAATCGGAAGAAGGCAATAAAGACTTCTATGGGCATCAGTTGGATACCGCAGCCGATGAATATGAAAAAAGTTTATTGCCTCCATTCTTTGGTGCAATGACCGAATACCTTGCACAAGAAAATATCACTTTTGGTTGTCCGGGACATCAGGGTGGACGATTTTTCCAGCGCCATCCCACAGGAATGCAGTTTTTCAATTACTTTGGCGAAACATTGTTTCGTTCAGATCTATGCAATGCTGATATCTTCATGGGTGACTTGCTCATTCATGAAGGGGCCCCCTGCGATGCACAAAAAAATGCGGCGCGAATCTTTAATGCCGACAAAACCTATTTTGTCCTTAACGGCACGTCCTCTTCCAACAGAGTGGTATTAAACGCCCTGCTGACGCCCGGCGATCTGGTGCTTTTTGATAGAAATAACCACAAATCTAATCATGTTGGTGCACTTATTCAGTCAGGTGCCACACCCATTTATTTGGAAACCGCCCGCAATCCATTTGGTCTCATTGGTGGTATTGATTCCCGATGCTTTGAAGAAACTTATCTGCGTAACTTAATAAAAGAAGTTGATCCTGAACGTGCTTCTGAGAAACGCCCTTTTCGTCTGGCCGTCATTCAGTTAGTCACCTATGACGGCATTGTCTATAACGCCAGACAGATAATAGATAAAATTGGTCATCTTTGTGATTACATTCTGTTTGATTCAGCATGGCTCGGCTATGAACAATGCATCCCCATGATGACCGACTGTTCACCGTTATTACTGGAACTCAATGAAAACGATCCGGGGATCATAGTTACCCAATCTGTCCATAAACAGCAAGCCGGTTTTTCCCAAGCATCCCAGATTCATAAAAAGGATCGGCATATAAAAGGTCAGTCTCGTTATGTAAATCATAAGCGTTTCAATAACTCTTTTACTGCTCACGCGTCTACCAGTCCGTTTTATCCACTTTTTGCAGCTCTTGATGTCAATGCCAAGATACACGAGGGGAGAAGCGGCACGAAGATGTGGATGGACTGCGTAAAAATAAGCATTGAGGCGCGAAAATTAATTACGCAGCAATGCAAATATATCAGGCCATTTATACCCGATACCATCGGAGGGCGTTTCTGGGCTGATTATGATACTGAAGAAATCGCCAATGACCTGCGCTTCTTCAATTTTATGCCCGGTGAAAAGTGGCACTCATTTGATGGCTATGCTGAACAGCAATATTTTGTTGATCCCTGTAAACTCGTGCTAATCACCCCCGGTATTGATGCTGATACCGGGGAATATGACAAATTCGGTGTTCCTGCGACGATTTTAGCCTATTTCCTGCGCGAAAATGGCATCATCCCAGAAAAATACGACCTGAATTCAATTCTATTTCTGCTCACTCCAGCAGGAGATATGGCTAAAATAGGGCATCTTGTCTCCCAACTCATCCACTTTGAGCACTTGCTGGAACAAGATGCACCATTAGAAACTGTCTTGCCTTCGCTCTGCCTTATCCATCCAGAACGTTATCAACACCAGACTATCCGGCAACTGTGCCAACAAATGCACGATCTCGCCATTCAGCAAAACTTTAAACAGTTACAAAAAGAAATATTCCGTAAGTCTCATTTCCCTAAAATTGCCATGAGTCCCCAAGAGGCAAATATTGAATTAGTCCGTGGTAACGTGGAACTGGTCGCACTGCGGGATATTGAAGGATTGATTGCGGCAGATGGTGCAGTCCCTTATCCTCCGGGAGTTTGCTGCGTTGTCCCGGGTGAAGTTTGGGGAGGTTCAGTATTGCGTTATTTTCTTGCACTGGAAGAAAACATAAATCAATTCCCCGGTTTTGAACAAGAGTTACAAGGCATCTATCTTCAGAAAGAGAAAAACGGGCAGACCCGTATTTATGGTTATGTCATTGATTCACAAAATTTTGCTAACCTAAAGAGCAACAACGTGAAAAACGACGAGTGTAACGGGTAATAATAAATCATTCGGTGGCCCGCCAAGTGGCCACCTTGATAATTGTTGTTCGCCCAAAAGAATGCTCTATTTTTCTTTCAGTCTAAAGTCAAATTTAGTGTTATCTATCCTGTCTACATATAAATTAAGTTGAGAATCTGAAGAAATCTTTAATTTAGTAATGTCAACAAGTCCAGAGGACGGATGGTAACTAAGGTAGATAGTGCCTACCACTGGATAACTGCGATTATCCTCGTTTCTAATATAAATGGCACATGTGATCCGATTACTGCTAGCCTTTGATGGTATATGAACATATTCCACTTTGCTGCCAACTTTAACAGAAGGAATTTTAGCATCACTGATTCCTTCTGCATCCAGTATCATCAAATAAGTCCCTGACTTGGCATCAGTTGTATCTATCAGCTTCAGACTAATCAAAAAATTAGATTGTCGATAACCCTCAATATTACTTGTTTCAATCACAATTATTCCTCTGCTGGTATTATTACAATCAAATCATTTAAATTCCATCAGATATACTTTTAATTTTTAAACCTTGTCGTTTTTTTCGATATATGAATTTAACATATTATATTGAATATATTGTGTTAAAATCGCATTGCATTGAACGAATTGTATTCAAAATGGAATTTTAAACTTTTTTATTAAAATTTATCATTAATAATTTTAATAACATCTATATAAATAATAATATTTTACAGAAGTATAGTTAATCAATGAAATAATTACGTATTTTAAATCACTCTAAATTAACCTTTCTCATTGCTTAAATACTTCTTTACTTTTTTGAGTGCCATTTGCCTTTTCAGTGGAGACAGATAATCGATAAAAATAATACCGTGTAAATGATCGATTTCATGCTGCATCACAATCGACAGAAAATCATCGCTTTCTATCGTAATCGGCTTACCATACCGATCCTGTGCTTCTACCTTCACTTTTTCAAACCGTTCAACATCCACGTAATATCCGGGTATCGACAGGCAACCTTCCTGATTAGTGACACGACGCTCTTTTTCAACGATTTTGGGATTAACCAAAACCATTGGCTGATCACGGTTTGGCGAAATATCAATGATTAAAACTGCTTCTTTACTGCCAACCTGTGGTGCTGCTAAGCCAATGCCGTTGTCGGTGTTATACATAGTTTCCAACATGTCATCAACCAACGTTTGAACTTTATCAAAATCAGTGACATCAACACATTTTTGTCTCAGTCTTTCATCTGGAATGGTAAGTATATTCAGAATTGCCATAATTTATCATCCTCATAGTATCCATTTAACCATTTATATTTCAACGTTGTTGAACAACTATATTCCTGAGGATTCGTTCCCTTGTCGTCCAGCTACAACTTGAAATCTATCGGGCATATACATTTCTGATAAAAACAAATATATATCATTCTCAATTAGAGATCAGTAATTATAAAAACACCTTGATTTTAAAGAGAATTGGGAATATCAATCTGAATAGTTCAAAAAAACAAAAAATGCCAACCGAAAGAAAATCAGTTGGCACATTGTTTTAATTATATTAGTTTTAATTATCTTAGTTTTGATTACGTTAGCTTTCTGTTACAAATCCGCGGCTTCCAATGCCTGAGATAAGTCATCAATCAAGTCATCAACATTTTCAATACCCACAGAAATACGGATCAGCTGTGGCGTAATACCTGCTGCCAGACGTTTTTCCAGCGGAATAGAGGCGTGAGTCATGGTAAATGGCTGACCAACCAGACTTTCCACCCCCCCCAGACTTTCTGCCAATGTGAATAATTGCAATTCTTTAATAACTCGATTTGTATAATCCTCATCGCCTTTCAGTACGATGGAAATCATGCCACCAAATCCCCGCATCTGATGTTTTGCCAATTCATGCTGAGGGTGAGAGGCAAGACCGGGATAGTACACTTTCTCAACTTGTGGCTGCTGTTCCAACCAATGTGCAATCTTCTCCGCGCTGCTAATATGGCGATCCATACGCAGGGCCAGTGTCCGGATGCCACGCAGAACAAGGAAGCTGCTGAAGGGATCAAGGATGCCGCCAATAGAGTTTTGCAGGAAGGCAACTTGCTCTGCCAGTTCTGCGTTGTTCCCCACAACAGCAAGGCCGGCAATCACATCAGAATGGCCATTCAGATACTTGGTAGCAGAGTGAACTACGATATCAAAACCCAAATCAAGCGGACGCTGAATATAAGGGGAAGCGAAAGTATTGTCCGCAACACTGATGATATTATGGCGCTGGGCAATCTGTGCGATAGCCGCCAAATCAGCCAATTTCAACAGCGGATTAGTGGGAGTTTCCACCCAAATCATTTTAGTATCAGGTTGGATAGCCGCTTCCAGCGCCGCAGTATCCCCTGCCGCAACATAAGTTATCCGCAGACCCGCTGTCCGACGACGCACTTTCTCCAGCAATCGGTAAGTACCGCCATAGAGATCATCCACGGCAATAATATGGCTATCTTTATCCAGTAACTCCAGAATGGTAGAACTGGCAGCCAGACCAGAGCCAAACGCATAACCACGAGTGCCGTTCTCTAACTCAGCTATTGCGCTTTCCAGCGCAGTACGCGTCGGGTTTCCACTACGGGAATATTCATACCCTGTATGCTGACCCGGAGCAGGTTGAGCATAAGTCGACGTGGCATAAATTGCTGGCATGACTGCACCTGTATGATCAGGAACATAACCTGCGTGAACGCTTTTTGTATCAAACTTAATCTTATCAAACTTAGTCATTAATTTATTCCTGAAATAGATCAATTGAGTTGTTGACGCCATGCGTTCAGCACATCAGTACGGGTAACAAGGCCAAGGAATTGATTGTTATCATCGACAATCAAAGCGACATGACCCGCATCAAAGGTAGCGATCAACTGTCCCAATGGTGCGTTTTTATTAAGTGTATGAATCTGACTCGTCATCGCTTCAGTGACGGGCAGAGAAAAATGGCAAGAATTAGCCTGAATAGTATGCATGAGATCCCATTCATCAATGATCCCCACAACCTGATCGTTTTGGATCACCGGTAACTGTGAAATGTCATACAGACGCATACGCCCATAAGCAATTTTCAGGGTATCTTGCGGTGAAACTGAAACCGTTGCCCCATCCTGATAACGATATGTGATGTAATCACTCAAATCATTTTCTTGTGGTTGTGAACGCAGCCCTTGCTCCAATAACCAGTAATCATTAAACATCTTCGACAAATATTTGTTACCACTGTCACAGGCAAATGTAACCACGCGTTTCGGTGTTGTTTGTGCGCGGCAATAACGTAGTGCAGCAGCCAGCAGTGTTCCTGAAGAAGAACCCGCTAATATACCTTCGGTCAATAATAAATCCCGGGCGCTGGAAAAAGCTTCTGCATCAGTAATGCGATAGGCATGGTGAACTTGAGAAAAGTCGCCAAGAGGTGGGACAAAATCTTCCCCGATGCCTTCCACAAACCAACTGCCCGCTTCGTCATAATGTCCATGCTCAACATAATCGGCAAGAATAGAGCCTTTGGGATCAGCGAGGACAAACTTTGTCTGGGGGGAAACATTTTTAAAATACTGACTTAGCCCGCCCAGCGTACCACCAGAACCGACACCAACCACTATCGCATCCACATCCTGTTCCATTTGTTGCCAAATTTCCGGGCCGGTTGTCATAAAATGGGCATCTGAGTTCGCAGAATTATTAAATTGATCAATATAATAAGCTTCACTGATTTCTTTTGATAATCGCAGTGCATAGTCCTGATAATATTCCGGATGCCCTTTACCAACATCAGAACGCGTGAGGCGCACATCCGTCCCTAATGCCCTCAAATGATAAATTTTTTCCCGGCTCATTTTATCAGGCACAACCAAAATCAGTTTATAGCCTTTCATAGCAGCGACCAACGCCAATCCGATACCGGTGTTACCCGCAGTGGCTTCAATGATAGTGCCGCCAGGCTTCAGCTTACCCTGCTTTTCTGCCTGCTCAATCATTGAAAGTGCCACCCGATCTTTAATCGAACCACCCGGATTTTGGTTCTCTAACTTAATAAACAACTGACATGGACCTGTATCCAGATGAGTAAGTTCCAGTAACGGTGTATTCCCTATCAGTTCAAGAACCGAACGTGGTGCAGCCATATTAGCCTCTTGATAATCGGTAAATTTACAAATAAAACTTTTAGTTTGGGAGAGAGTAACGCCGCATGGCAATCAATCTGAAAGAATAAATACAAACTACATATAATAAAAAGTAATTAGCTAATTCAATATTGATAGTTAAAACATGATTTCTGAATGATTTAATAATACGTAATTTCTGAAAATATAGACTCAATTTAAGTCATATCGCCACAATCTTCCCAGTATAACTCTCAATATATATATATCGCCCTTCACACCAGCAAACCCAAAAAAATAACATACACTTAAATCACATAATGCAATCAATTTCTTAACAATCAAAAATAAAGAAAAGAGGAAATATATGTATACATATCAAGAGGCTGCCAACCTTGCTGCATTAGTGTTATATGCTGCTGAGATGAATAATCAACATTATAATAATCCGATGCCTCCTGCCGATCCGCGCATTGAAGAAGATGGATGGAAAATTATCGCGTATATTTCGGCAGATGATACCTCTTTCTCAGTAGAAACCCGAAAGTTCGCACTACCAGAACATACCTGTTACGGATACGTTGCACAAAACAATCAATCCCCATATGACTATGTTGTTGCTATACGTGGAACAGACCCGACCATCTTGCTAGAAGATGTCCACGATGGGTTAATTGATCATACATCACCCTGGGCCAGATACCCTGCAATAGAGGTCAGCAGAGGATTTTTCAGCGTTTATGACTCAATGAAATTGATGGTCATTGATTCTGTATCTCACGGTGATTATGACAATCTCAAACTGGCAACGGCGATTACTCAACTTATCGGCGCAAATAGCCGATTGACAATCACTGCTCACAGCCTTGGATCGGCTATTGCGGCCTATCTTATGTATGAAATTTCGCCCATGATTCACAATCATTCAGCCTGTTTGTTTGCCTGTCCAAGACCGGGAAACGGCGAATTTGCCCAACGTGTCAGCCAGAATTTTAGCAACTTTGAGGTGCTTAACTATGTAGATGATGTCATTCCTCATTTACCCCCTGAAATACTGGGATATTCATCACTGGAACAAATCAAAGAATTTGAGTCCCAAACTCATATAGATATCTCGGATGGCCCGCTATGCAGCCACTATTTAATCAATTACATCGCAAGGCTAGATTTTGATGTGTTCAGAAGAATCACAAAATACGGTGATATCGATTCTTGTATAAACCTGTAATGACTGTTCAGGCCAGACAAGATGACTTGATTTTTTTGCTGGCCACTGCAATACCTATTTGATGTTAGGAATTCATAAATAGGAGAATAAAGATGAAATTGCGTGGTTACACATTACGTAGTCGCACATTACGCCGTTATACGCGCCGTTATACATATGGTGCAATATTACTGGCAGGCAGCCTTTTCACACCAGCATTGTGGGCAAAAGGGGAAGCTCATTTGTTATTCCATATGGGATTAGGCGCCAATGGCCAATTCTTTGTGGGCGGAACACTGCAAAACAAAGGCGATCAGCCTGTAGCGGGAGGGTATCTGGCTGTATTGCCCCTTAACACCAAATGTGAGCCAGAAACACTGGTAGTTCACGCATTTGAACTATTGACTCCCGGGGAAAAAAAAGAGTTTCGCGTCCCAGTAAGTCAGCCGCTAAGCGGTTACCGTTTAATTGGTTTTGGTGCTTATGATGATATGGGTTTCCCTCTTACAGCCATAGATGAAACAGCAGAAATCATTAAAAAACGCGAACCGGATGAGCGCAGGTCGTGTCTGTCTGCACGGAAAACCACCACTGAAAATAAAAAAGCAGAAACGCCAAAATCCTAATTTTGAGATCTCAAAAAACGCTTTCATGAGACGATGATTTTATAACCTGAGGATGGTTTATATTTTAATAAACCATCCGTTTTGTAACCTATTACTTTCTACAATTAAAAATTTATTTAATAAATTCTCTATCCGTATTTATCCGCGCTAATACAAAACCATCCCAGCCTTTTTGTCCGACAGTTTGTAAAGCCGTTACAGTGATATCAGGACGATTAAGCATTGAATCAAGAGCCTGACGAACCCCTTCTACGGATTCATCACGCTGCTCATCCAAAATCATACCTTCACGAACCATATTATCCATGATGATAATGCTTCCCGGATGCCCCAATTTAATTGCCCAATCTAAATATAGTGTACTGCTTTGCTTATCTGCATCGATAAAAACCAAATCAAAAGATGCTTCCTCTGCCAGTGTTGGCAGGGTCTCGCCAGCATCTCCTACAATGATTTTGATCTTATGGGCAAGCTGTGCCCTGTCGATATTATGCTGGGCGACGGCGGCTACGTCAGGATCTTTTTCCAATGAGATCAGCAGACCATCATCGGGCAGTGCCTTTGCCATACACTGAGAACTATATCCCCCCAATGTGCCAAATTCCAGAATACGTTTTGCACCACTTATCTGCACCATCATCATCAAAAACTGCCCTTGCAGCGCAGAAACATCAATAGCCGGCAAGCCTTGGCTGGCATTGTATTCAAGTGTCTTATCAAGATTCGGGGATGGTGGCAGCAGCACTTTCCTGAGATAATCATCAACGTCTGTCCACTGCTGCTGAAGTGTTGTTTGCTGTTGGTTAGAACTCACAATCATGCTCCTCTCATTGTTAAAATTAGGGATTGCACCTATTCTCAAAATTTAAAAGATAAAGAAGCGAGTTGGCTGGCTCCTTTTGTTGCCTGACAAATATAAACGCTCGCTTTCAGGCCGGTTTTGGTTTTGTATTGATATTCGATTGCTTTCTTCACCCTTTCCACCAAGTCTGGGGCAAGCAATACCACGACACATCCTCCAAAACCACCCCCTGTCATACGAACGCCCCCACGATCACCAATAACATTTTTTACAATCGTGACCAGTAGATCTATTTCACTGACAGTAATGTCAAAGTCATCACGCATGGAAATATGAGACTCGGCCATAAGCTGGCTTAAAAGAAATAAATCACCCGCTTTTAAAGCATCCGCCGCTGCCTCAGTACGCAAATTTTCGCTGATCACATGACGAGCGCGTTTAGCAAGCAGCCGGTCAAGCAAACCCTGTTTGGCATTGAAATCGGCAAGGGATACATCACGCAATGCTTTTACATCTAAAAAGCGAGCCGCATCTTCGCATTGCTGCCGACGGATGTTGTATTCACTTTCTACCAGTCCCCGTGGCTTATTGGAATTAATGATCATCACAACCATATCATCCGGCATGGTCACGGCTTGAGTTTCCAAGGTACGACAGTCAATCAACAAAGCGTGATTTTCTTCCCCGCAAGCAGAGATTAACTGATCCATAATCCCCGAATGACAACCGACAAACTGGTTTTCCGCCTGCTGTCCATTCAGTGCAATTATTTTAGGACTGATATCAAGCTGATAAAGCGAATTAATGGTTTGTCCAATCACGACTTCCAGTGATGCAGATGAACTCAGCCCTGCTCCCTGCGGAATATTGCCACTAACGGCAATATCCATGCCGCCAAATGAATAACCGCGTTCTGCCAGAGACTTCACCACTCCACGGATATAATTCGCCCACATTTTTCCTTGCTGAAAGAGAATAGGCTGAGAGAGATCAAACTCATCACGTTCATTATGATAGTCAACGGCTATTATCCTGACTCGTGTATCCTCACGCTTGGCTGCGGCAACTACTGTATGATAATTAATCGCACAAGGCAAAACGAACCCATCGTTATAATCTGTATGCTCACCGATTAAATTCACTCGCCCCGGAGCCTGAAAAAAGTGCGTTGGAGAATAGTAAAAACACGTATTAAATGATTTTTTTACGTCTTGGATTAACACCTTTATCACGATACTTTCCCCCATAAACGTGTTTGCTAAGGCATTAACACGCTTTGAAACGGATATCACTGACACTACGCAATCGCTGAGCCGCCTGTTCTGGTGTCAAATCACGCTGAGGTTCAGCAAACATCTCATAACCCACCATAAATTTGCGAACAGTGGCTGAACGCAATAACGGCGGATAAAACAACGCATGTAACTGCCAGTGCTCAACCGTATATTCTTGCGTTTTGAGATCATTATCGCGTTGATTATTAAAGAAAGGGGCAAAATGCCAGCCCATCGAATAGGGAAAAGTACATTGAAAAAGATTGTCATATCGGCTGGTCAGTTTTTTTAATGCGACAGCCAAATCATCACGCTGAGCTTCCGTCAGCTCATTCATGCGACGGATATGGATTTTCGGTAACAACATCGTTTCAAACGGCCACATAGCCCAATAAGGGACAACCGCCAGCCAGTGCTCGGTTTCCACAACAGTACGTGAACCATCTTTCCGTTCGGCTTCAACATAATCCACCAGCAAATTAGTTCCTTGCTGGCGATAATATTGCCGCAATAATGCATCTTTATGAGCCAGTTCATCGGGCAGGAAATCACTGGCCCATATTTGTCCGTGAGGATGAGGTTGAGAACACCCCATCTGCTCCCCTTTATTCTCAAAAACCTGAACCCAGATATAACGTTGGCTCAGTTCTTCAATCTGTTCATTCCACGTATCAATGACGCGCCGGATCTGCACCAATGCCAATTCCGGCAACGTTTTGCTGTGATCGGGCGAAAAACAGAGTACCCGACAAACACCACTCACCGGCATTGTTTTAAATAGCATTGTTTTAAATAACATTGTCTTAAATAATTGGTTATCAGGAGGAGGAACATCAGTAAGAGGAATATCAAAGGATTCAGACAGCAAAGCAGGATAGTCATTCTGGAATACATAGATATCCTGATAATCTGGGTTGTTCTCACCTGAGACGCGGGGGTTTCCAGGACATAAAAAACAGTGTTCGTCGTAATTCACCAGCGCAACGTGGAGGGGATTTTCATCAATTCCACTCCACGGTCGTTTGGCCCGGTGCGGTGAAACAATAATCCATTTACCAGTCAAAGGGTTATATCGTCTATGAGGACAATCAACAACATTGAATTGCATCTTTGGCATCATTGAGTTCTCTTATTTTTACAACCCCAGCCAAATGACTAATAAATCCTTATTATTTCATTTTGTAATTATTTCACTTTATAGCCATCAGGATTCCGGGACTGCCAGCGCCATGCGTCTGCGGCCATTTCCACAACAGTGCGATTTGCTTTCCAGCCTAATTCACGCTCGGCTTTCTCCGGGCTTGACCAACATTCAGCAATATCACCCGGACGACGTGGACATATCTCATAAGGAATCAGCTTACCACAAGCCTTACTAAAGGCTTCCACCATTTCCAGCACCGAGGTGCCTTTCCCCGTGCCCAAATTATAGATATGCAAACCGGATTGCTTACCAACAGCATTGAGTGCAGCAATGTGTCCGTCAGCTAAATCCATAACATGGATATAATCACGAACGCCTGTCCCATCCGGTGTTGGGTAATCATTGCCATAAACAGACAGTTTTTCCCGACGGCCTACCGCAACCTGAGCGATATAAGGCATCAGGTTGTTAGGAATTCCCTGAGGATCTTCCCCCATCGTGCCCGAAGGGTGTGAACCAACCGGATTGAAGTAACGCAATAACACTACAGACCAGTCATTTTCTGCATGGTGAAGATCAGACAGGCAACGCTCTACCATATACTTACTGGTGCCATAAGGATTGGTGGTATTGCCTACCGTGGATTGTTCAGTAATCGGCACGGCATCCGGATCACCATAGACCGTTGCAGATGAGCTGAAAATGAGACTTTTTACACTGGCTTTGTGCATACTGCGTACCAGCACCAGCGTCCCGTTAACATTATTGTCATAATATTCGACAGGCTTGGCGACCGATTCCCCGACCGCTTTCAAACCAGCAAAATGAATAACTGACTGAATTTGATGGCGGGAGAAAATATCATCAAGGAATGATTCATCACGAATATCCCCTTCATAAAACAGTGGCTGAACCCCGGTCAATGCCTCAATGCGAGCCAGAACCTCGCGATTGGCATTACACAGGTTATCGATGATGATCGGCGTCATTCCGGCCTCCAACATCTGGACACAAGTATGGCTACCGATATATCCCATTCCACCTGTTACTAATATTTCCACATTAACCTCTTTTTAAAAATGATAACGACTGAGAGTATAAAAAGAGTCAGCACATTAGTGAACTAAAACTAAAATATGGCAGAATTGGGGAAATAATCATTTTTGAATGACTCTCTATCCAACAATCACAGCCAGTAATAAAATCCGACAATGAAAAAAATTACTTTTATCTCTGCTCAGGCCACAACCGAAAATGATCCTTTTTTTACCAAAATACAAATAGGTTCACTATCTGAACATCCTGATATTCAAATCATGCAGGCTTATTTTGATCAAGTTTACTATCGGAATACATTATTTGATGAATGCGGCATCACCTACCCGACCGGATTACAGAATGCGGTTAATAAACGCAAAGCAGAGTATCTGGCAGCCCGCTACTGCACTCAACAAATTTTAAATAATCTGGGTCATTCGGCATTTCAGGTAACGAATGCCCAAGACCGTTCCCCGGTCTGGCCTGACAATATTTGTGGCTCTATCTCCCATTCCGCCAACTGCGCCATTGCGTTTGCGACTACCTGTTCCGATAAGTACCGGATGATCGGCGTAGATATCGAGCAGGAAATTAAGACAGAAACCATCAATAGTGTTTCTGCGAGCGTCATCAATGACACCGAAGCTGCATTACTGACCGCATGTACATTATCTTTCGAACAGACATTTACCCTTGCATTCTCCATCAAAGAGAGTCTGTTCAAGGCTCTTCATCCCCATGTAAAACGCTTTTTCGATTTTCATGCAGCGGAAGTGACCTCAATTGATTGCAGTGATCACACAATGAGCATCAAACTACTGCAAACATTATCTGATGAATATCGGGCAGGTTCGCAATTTCACGGAAATTTTGCCTTAATGCCGCAACAGCAAGTGCTGACGTATATTGTGCAGTGATATGATCTGTCCTTGATTTAAGACCTATATTGTTTTCAAACTCTGCAAAGTAAATTTACAAAGTACATTGAATTTATTGAAAAAATTATTATTTAGTTACATTTCAGGATTTGTTGCCCATTCCCTATATATTTTAGCTGAGCAATAATGACGATATAAACAATAAAGGCTCATCTTTAAAATGAGCCTTTAAAATATGATTTGTCGGATTTTTACCGATTTAATGCATCAGAGATCTTTCTTCGATGCCTGCAAATACAGCAACTCCAGACCAATCGTCGCGGCAGCCAGCGCCGTAATTTCAGATTGGTCATAAGCCGGAGCGACTTCTACTACATCCATGCCGACGATATTCAGTGGTTGCAAGCCACGCACGATCTTCAATGCACGGTCAGAGGTCAATCCACCAATTACTGGTGTCCCCGTCCCCGGTGCAAATGCCGGATCAAGGCAATCAATATCGAATGTCAGGTAAATAGGCAGATCGCCAACTATGGTTTTGATCTGCTCAACAACGTCATCAATCCCGCGATCATTAACCTGACCGGCATCCAGCACAGTGAAACCATTATCTGTATCATGTTCAGTACGAATGCCTATTTGTACTGAATGATGAGGATCGATCAGCCCTTCATTTGGCGCATGGTAAAACATCGTACCATGATCAAATTTACTGCCATTTGGATAAGTGTCCGTGTGAGCATCAAAGTGGATCAATGCCATTTTGCCGAAATGTTTTGCATGAGCGCGCAACAATGGCAAAGTGACAAAATGGTCACCACCGAAAGAGAGCATACGTTTACCTGATGCCAACACTTTTTCAGCATGAGCCTGTAACTTATCGCTCATATCCTGAGCATCACCGAAGTTAAACACCAGATCACCGCAATCCACCACATTCAAGCGCTTGCGCAAACTGAAGTTCCACGGCCAACGGCTGCTTTCCCATGCCAGATTAGTCGATGCCTGACGAATGGCGGCTGGCCCGTGACGGCTACCTGCACGTCCCGAAGTTGCCATATCGAAAGGCACTCCGGTAATGACCCATTCTGCATCACTGGAATAAGGCTGAAAATTTAACGGAAAACGCAGGAAACCGAAGGCATTTGAAACCAAAGAGTTATCAATTTGATTCCCTAAAGAGCTAATACTCATAATATATCCTCGAAAGTCCCGTGCCCATTTGTTAGCAATAACAGTAGCATGGGATTTATTTACGCTAGAAAATTATTCATCTTCCAAATAGGTGTAGCCATACAGGCCGTTTTCAAATTCTTGCAGGAATTGAGCCTGCAAATTTTCATCCAGATCAGTCGACTTCACTTGATCACAGAAGCGGGTCAGCAATACCTGCGGGTCCAGTTTGACATACTGGAGCATATTGGCAACAGAATCACCCTCTTCGCTCTGCTGATAAGTCACTTCACCGTTTTCTTCAACATAAACATCAATGGCTGCCGTATCACCAAACAGGTTATGCATATTGCCCAGAATTTCCTGATATGCCCCTATCATGAAGAAACCAATCAATGGCGGACAATCCGGATCATAAGCTGGCATTGGCATTGTTGTTGCCACACCATCACCATCAATATAATGGTCAATCGTACCGTCAGAATCACAGGTGATATCCAACAAAACAGCGCGGCGATCCAGTGGCTTATCCAGTCCTTCAATTGGCAGGACCGGGAATAACTGATCAATCCCCCACGCATCCGGCATTGATTGGAATAAAGAGAAATTCACGTAGAATTTATCTGCCATGCGCTCCTGTAATTCATCAATAATAGGACGATGGGCACGATTGCTTGGATCAAGATCCTGCTGAATGTGGCGACAGATATTTAAATACAGCTCTTCGGCCCACGCCCGCTCTGACAGATTCAGCATTCCGTGGGCATATTGAGTATGGACATCATGCAGATCAAACTGACTGTCATGTAGCCACTCGCGCAAGGAACGACGGCTGCCGTCAGATTGCATCTCCAGCCATGTATCCCACAAGCTGGTCAGAGGGCGGGAAGCATCTTCTGCTGGCGGCGTTGTTTCAGTAAACTCATTACGTTCTACCCCAATCACATTGGAGATTAAAACAGTATGATGGGCAGTCAATGCGCGACCGGATTCAGTAATGACGGTTGGATGAGGCAAGCCATGCTCTTCACACGCATCACCAATGCCCCAAATGACGTTATTCGCGTATTCATTCAAACCATAGTTAACCGAGCATTCTGACTGTGAGCGCGTACCTTCATAATCAACACCCAGACCACCGCCAACGTCGAAGCACTGAATATTGACACCCAACTTAGAGAGTTCGACATAAAAACGGGCTGATTCACGTACACCGGTTGCTACATCGCGGATATTCGCCAATTGAGAACCCAAGTGGAAATGCAGTAATTGCAGGCTATCCAGTCTTCCCGATGAACGCAGGGTTTCAATCAATTGCAATACCTGTGCGGCCGCCAGACCAAATTTGGATTTCTCACCGCCACTGGCCTGCCATTTTCCTGAACCTTGCGAAGCCAGACGCGCCCGTACCCCCAAACGTGGGATCACATTGAGACGCTTGGCTTCTTCCAGCACCATTTCAATTTCAGACATCTTTTCGATAACCAGATACACTTTGTGTCCCAGTTTTTCACCGATCAGAGCCAGACGAATATACTCGCGATCCTTGTAACCATTACAGACAATCACAGTACCTGTCATGCCAGCATGAGCCAATACAGCCATTAATTCCGCTTTAGAACCGGCTTCCAGTCCGATCGGCTCATCAGCGTTTGCCAGTGTTTCAATAACACGGCGTTGCTGATTAACCTTGATCGGATACACCAGAAAGTAATCCCCTTTATAGCCATAAGATTCACGCGCACGCTTAAACGCTGCATTGATGGAACGCAGGCGATGTTGCAAAATCTGGGGAAAACAAAACAATGCCGGTAAACGTAATTGTTTTTTTTCTTCCTGAACTTTTTTCACCAATTCAGCGAGTTCAACTTGAGCTCCCGGTAAATCAGGATTTGGACAAACACTGACATTACCCAGATCATTGACATAGTAATAGTTGCCACCCCAGTATGCGATGTTGTAAGTCTGTTGCATTTTGCGGGCGATATTATCATTCATGGCAGTCTCCTTCATGGAGTCGAGGTTTGCCTTCACCTGTTGAGTCAATAACCCAAGACACTATTTTATAGTGCGTATCTTGCGCATTAAAAAATGTCAGGGAACAGCATGCTCTTAAATTATAGGAACGTTTAGAAGGAACTAAACAATATATTTATTGTGTGGCTATATGATGCCAACTCGATATTGCCTGCTTATACCTGCTGTCTTTCAGGTTGCATCCTGAAATCCATTGGGTATATATGGTTACGGGTAACATCGAAATGAATTCACAGATGAAAGGAAGGAACTGGATGTGGATACATCAGTGGCATAATGTGGCTGTTGGCCGTTAACTATCAGCAGATAATGGTTCATAAGCCCATTCACCCCACATGGCTTACCTATCGCAAGCCGTTTCTCAATTGAGAAGCAGGACACACGAGTCCCCTGCAAACGCCCCGTAACTTTAAGAGAGAAAACTTAACTCAGTTACGCGCGCAGTTTATACCTGTAATCCAACAAAATTGCAAAATGAAATTTATGTAAATTACGCCGGGTAAATCTACGGGTATAGAACCGAAAGCTAAAATGTCACACCATGAAAGATATTTAAAATTAAAAAAACTGGTATACTCAGCAAGAGTAACTTAAAATAGCCGTCTAGATGGTAAAACATCCCCCCCTAAAACCATCCACCTTTAATCCAAAAAATTATATTTAAGGTAATGAAATATAATGACTACACATCTTTTTACTTCTGAATCAGTTTCAGAAGGACACCCAGACAAAATTGCCGATCAAATTTCCGATGCTGTCCTTGATGCAATCTTAGAACAAGATCCTAAAGCGCGTGTTGCCTGCGAAACCTATGTTAAAACCGGTATGGTGATGGTTGGTGGCGAAATCACTACCAGTGCATGGGTTGATATTGAAGAAATTACGCGTCGTACAGTACGTGAAATCGGTTACACCAGTTCAGATATGGGCTTTGACGCCAATTCATGTGCGGTTATCAGTGCCATTGGTAAACAGTCTCCTGATATCAACCAAGGTGTTGACCGGGCAGATCCTCTGGAACAAGGTGCTGGCGATCAGGGTCTGATGTTTGGCTATGCAACCAACGAAACTGATGTTTTAATGCCAGCGCCTATCACTTATGCACACCGTTTAGTGGAGCGTCAGGCTGAAGTTCGTAAAAACGGCACACTACCGTGGTTACGTCCTGATGCAAAAAGTCAGGTAACATTCCAGTACGACAACGGCAAAATTGTTGGTATTGATGCCATTGTGCTTTCTACCCAGCATTCAGAAGATATCAATCAAAAAGCGCTGCAAGAAGCCGTGATGGATGAAATCATCAAGCCTGTTCTGCCAACGGAATGGCTTACTCCGATGACTAAATATTTCATCAACCCAACTGGCCGTTTTGTTATTGGTGGCCCAATGGGTGACTGTGGCCTGACTGGTCGTAAAATCATTGTAGATACTTACGGTGGCATGGCGCGTCACGGTGGCGGGGCATTCTCAGGTAAAGATCCTTCCAAAGTTGACCGTTCGGCTGCCTATGCAGCACGTTACGTTGCCAAAAACATCGTTGCAGCAGGTTTGGCTGAACGCTGTGAAATTCAAGTGTCTTACGCCATCGGTGTTGCAGAACCAACCTCTATCATGGTGGAAACATTCGGTACTGAGAAAGTTTCAACTTCAACACTGATTCAATTAGTACGTGAATTCTTCGATCTGCGTCCTTATGGTCTGATTAAAATGTTGGATCTGCTTCACCCAATCTATCGCGAAACTGCGGCATACGGTCACTTCGGCCGTGAGCAATTCCCGTGGGAAGCGACAGATAAAGCAGAAATTCTACGTTCAGCAGCAGGATTGAAATAGTTTTTCGTCAGCCTATAGAACCCGCAAATATTCTGCGGGTTTTTTTATGACTCTTGGTGACTTAATGATTGGATAAGTAGCCAATAGAAATTAAACTTTAAAAATCAGTGAAATATAGTATACAACCGCAATGAAAACAGTCAGTGTTCCCCTCTCTTTACAGCATGCTGTTATGAGCACTATGCAGCAAAAATTGGAACAGGCGAGTCATTTTCTACAACAAAGCTTTCCTGAACCCAGCATTAACTATCAGCAAAGAGGCACGATTGCGGGTAGCGCCCGATTGCAGGATTGGGAAATCCGCCTGAATCCGATTTTGTTGATCGAAAATCAGCAAGCATTCATTAATCAAGTCATTCCCCATGAATTGGCACATTTATTGACTTACCATCAATTTGGTAAGGTTGCACCACACGGGAAAGAGTGGCGTTTCATTATGGAAACCGTACTCAAAGTACCTGCCAGCCGGACACACCAGTTCTCTGTGCATTCTGTCCGCAGTCAAATATTCATTTATTGTTGTTATTGCCAAGAACATGAACTGACAATAAGGCAGCACAATAAAGTGCTCAGGGGGAAAAGTTGTTATGTCTGTCGGCAATGTGGAGAAAAGTTAACATTATTAGAATGATTATTATCGTCAGATTAGGTGACTATACCTGTCGTTTTGCCAGTTGCAGCTTTGTTGGTTCACTCACCTTAGTCATCGTTTTTATAAAAATACGGTTAGCTATGCTCCCCGGGATTCGTTCCTTGCCATCGCGCTGTATTTTGAAATCCATTGGGTCTAAATGTCGCCAACAAAACCGTTGCACCTGCCAGCGACGTAATGCCTTTACCGCTTGTTATTCATGCTCGCCGCTTTAATTTTTTCCGCTTCGTCAATAACCTGATCGGCAGTTTTTCCATTAAGGGATTGAAAATATTTCTGTTCCAGCTTTAGTATCTCCCCATGTTTTATACCATCACTCTTTGTCTCTTTGAATAATTCATCAAAATCGATACTATTGA
This sequence comes from Xenorhabdus littoralis, assembly GCF_033949345.1. Lineage (NCBI taxonomy): Bacteria > Pseudomonadati > Pseudomonadota > Gammaproteobacteria > Enterobacterales > Morganellaceae > Xenorhabdus > Xenorhabdus littoralis. The sequence continues at coordinate 106,730 of NZ_VCDP01000004.1, read as the reverse complement.
TCATGGTAATATTCAATGAATCATCAAATTGTAATTTTTTATCTTCGGATAATGTATCTCTGATCTTTTCAATGGATGTTTTTACAGTTATTTCATTTGTGCCATCAATTTTGGGTTGATTATCACATCCCACCAATGCTACACCCAACAAACAAACTACCCACATTTTCTTCATGACCAACCCCGCCTATTACCGATAAGATAATAATAGCAGAAGCTGGATAGATAAGTCGTTTTAATAAAAATTTTTATTATTAAATCATGTACATTTATAATTTGGTCATTTTATGCTCGTTAATTATGCAACTTGCTCAAAGCTAATAAACTCTATGATCCCATATCCAAACAAGAAAAGTATAATAGTAAAAACACATTTCATTTAGCTTTGAAATTAGAAGATTTTTTATATTATATCGTTAATTATCTTGACCATTCTCTTAATGATAAGAAAGCCTATCGCGAAAAACGAGTCATGGCGATTTTATCATTAATATGATGACTCACCATTCAATATTATTGCCGTAGAAGCCATTGCCAAATGGCTGCACCCCGATCTCTTCAAGGATATTGATCCTCAGGAAGATAATATTGACGTTCATCAAACATTCACCGCACTTGATGAATCCTGAATTATCAGGTTATTCATTAATAATATATTTAACAATAAGTTAAAATTTATCTATAACAATTATTGATACAGATCTTTTATATTTAGATTAAACTTTTTTAGAAATTAAGAATTTATCCGATAATCACTTCTAAATATATATCCTAGCATACACAGAAACCAAAGTACCCGGAGAATATAATGAAAAAGCTACATGATATAGCCAAAGAGTTGTTACCCACTCAATCTTACAAGATGTTGATTAATGGCAAATGGGTCGATAGTGTTTCGAAAAATACGCTAAAAAGCTATAACCCTGCAACGGGTGAACTACTGACGGAATATGCAGCAGGTAACGCCGACGATGTTGAACTGGCGGTCCAAGCTGCCCAAAAAGCCCTGCCAGCATGGAGCAAAACATCCGCCGCAGAAAGGCAAGCGCTGCTACTGAAAATTGCCGACCTGCTGGAATCAGAAGCAGAACGCTTCATCGTTCTTGAAACATTGGATGGCGGTAAGACCCAAGCGCTGTGTCGTAATTTTGATATTCCTTTCTCCGTCGATCACTTCCGCTATTTTGCAGGCGTGATCCGTGCTCATTCTGATGCTACTGATGTTATCGATAACGATACGCTCAGTCTGGTGATAAGAGAGCCAGTTGGCGTGATCGGACAGATTATTCCATGGAATTTCCCATTATTGATGGCTGCGTGGAAACTCGCACCTGCCCTTGCCGCTGGTAATACTATTATCATGAATCCTGCAAGCCTGACACCAATCACTCTGCTTGAATTGGGACGTATCATGAGTCAGGTTCTGCCACCGGGCGTTGTCAATATTGTGACCGGGCGTGGCTCAATTGTCGGTCAGGCTATCCTCGACCATGAAGGTATTAACAAGGTAGCCTTTACCGGCTCGACAGAAATCGGTTACAACGTTGCGGCGGCGGCAGCGAAAAGACTCATTCCTGCAACACTGGAGTTGGGTGGTAAATCTGCCAATATCGTTTTCCCTGATGCCAATATGAAGAAAGCCGTTAAATATGCCGCCAACGCGATTTTGCTGAATCAAGGACAAGCCTGTGAATCGGGTGCCCGCCTGTTCCTGCATAAAGATATTTATGATGAATTACTGAAATCGCTGAAAATGGTATTTGAATCAGTCAAAGTGGGTGATCCCATGCTGATGGAAACCGAAATGGGTAGCCAGATCAGCGAAGATCAAATGAATACCATTTTGAGTTACGTTGATTTGGCAAAAAAAGAAGGGGCAAACATACTGACTGGCGGAAACCGCATGACAGGTGAAGGATACGATGATGGTTTCTTTATCCAGCCCACTATTATCACGAATGTGACCAATAAAATGCGGGTTGCACAGGAAGAAATTTTCGGGCCGGTGCTGTGCGTTATTCCATTCAGTAATGAAGAAGAAGTCATCGACATGGCCAATGATTCTGAATATGGTCTGGCGGGTGCGGTATGGACGCAGGACATTAACCGTGCCCTGCGCGTTGCCAAAGCCGTAAGAACCGGCCGCATGTGGATTAATACTTATCACGAGCTACCTGCTCATGCTCCTTTCGGCGGCTATAAGAAATCAGGTCTTGGACGTGAAACCCACAAAATGATGTTGGATGCTTATTCTGAAGTGAAAAACATCTATATCAGTACCAAAGAAGATTAATGCGTTAGAAAAAAATGACTTAAAAAATCATCGCCACCTTCACTGGTGGCGATTCAGAATAACTTTATCGATAGCTTGCCCGGTAATAAAATAATCAGTACGTTTATTTAATGTAGTTGTTTAAACCATTTTTTAATATCTTCAATGACAACCGATGATTTATCTTCTTTTTCACGGTTATTGAAAAAATGGTCAAGGCCTTCATAGGTCATAAAAGTAATATTTGGCTTGTTGATTTTGTGTCGCATTTTGTCGAATGAATCAACATTAACGTTGATATCATTCATGTTTTGTATAATCAGAATAGGTGACTGTATTGATGATATTACTGACTGATTATCAATGGATAACGATTCTTTCCACCAGCGAATTCCGTGGGTATCAATAATAGAATCGTCGGGTAGCTTATCCTCTTTAATTAAGGCAAACATTTTATTCACATTTCTGACTTCGTCATCTACTTTTGTTCCCTTATAATTCTTTATCGTACTGTAAATGACATCATCACTAAAATAGCGCCCGCCGGCGTTCATTGATATTGTTACATCGCTGACATCTGAATTTGCTGTCACTAAATTGGCAATAATGGCACCCTCACTTCCGCCTATTAATATTACTTTTTTATAATTCTTTTTTAAGAGGCTTATGGCAGTGATATAGTCCGATACTCTTTTTTTAGGCGAATCATTTAGCATGTATATTTTAGGGCAGTTATCGTATTCTATTGCCACATCATCCTGATTTGATGTATTTGCATTAAGTCCATACTTTTCAACCAGTAAGAGATCACTTTCAGGAATAACCTGACCAAATTTTTTTATCATATTTTTATTTCGTATGGCACTCTTACAATCAGAACCCTGAATGAGAACCAATAGATTTTTAGATTTTCCATTATTTCTTTGAAAAAGATAATAAGTGATATCCTTTTTATCATCAGATGTTAGTGTATGGGTATAAAAATCACCTACGCTTTTAGCGGAAAAAGACAAACTCAGCAGGGATAAAATAAAAATATATTTAATCATGTGATAATTCTCATTTAAATGAATAATAAAACACATGCAACATAGATAACACTTATTTCCCGAAGGGAATTCTCATATATCCAGTTGATTTATAAATAATTTATTAGCATGTCAGAAATACAAATCGCCACCTGTACAGGTGGCGATTTTAATCATAGTTTATTTAATCATTAGATCCAGAAAAACCAGGCAACCGCAGAAATAATAGCAATACATGCCAGATTCAGCACTATGCCCACTCTGACCATTTCTATTTGTTTGATATAGCCTGAGCCATAAACAATTGCGTTAGGTGGCGTTGCAACAGGCAACATAAATGCACAGGATGCACCAATACCAATTATCATCGTCAAGACCATGACCGGCATTCCCAATGCTTCTGCAACCGTAGCAAAAATAGGCACAAGCAACGCAGCACTCGCTGTATTACTGGTAAATTCTGTCAGAAAGATAATAAATGTAGCAATCGCAACGATAATCACAAACCAAGGGCTTGTACCGAAAGTGGTCGCCATTCCATTCGCCATCACTTCGCTGGCACCAGAATTTTTCAGGACAGCACTCAGTGTCAGACCACCACCGAACAGCATCAATACGCCCCATTCAGTGTTATTCTGAATCTGTGACCATGTTGATACGCCAGTAATGCCAATCAGGATAGCTGCGCTCACCGCAATAATTGTATCCAGATCTTTGACACCGCCAAGTGCGTTACTGATAACTGAACTGAAAATCCAGCAAACAACCGTCAGCAGGAAAATGCTCATGGCAATAATGCGTTTGCTATTCCATTCCAGATGCTCCAGTTCCAGATCAAATTTATGGTTCAGGTTCGGGCGCAACATGATGTACATCAGTACTATCATAACAGGCAACAGAATGATCACCATTGGTACGCCATATTTCATCCATGTGACGAAATCCATTCCCAATTGTGCTGCAGCGATGGCATTGGGCGGACTACCTACCAATGTACCTAATCCACCAATACTGGCACTATATGCTACCCCCAACAGTACAAATACAAATGTATTACGTTCAGAGCGTACATCCAGATTCGCCAGAATACCGAGAACCAGTGGTAGCATCATCGCTGCGGTTGCAGTATTGCTGATCCACATGGAAAGTAGTGCAGTAATACCAAATATCAGCAATACCGCTACAGACAAACGCCCACGGGCAATCATCAACAAGCGGTTAGCTATCAATCTGTCCAAACCTTGGATATGTAGCGCCGTTGCCAGTGCAAAACCGCCAAAGAACAAAAAGATAATCGGGTTTGCAAAAGATTTCAGCGCGTCACCAGTATTCATCAATCCCATACCAACAGCCAGAATCGGAATACACAGTGCAGTAATTGTGACGTGAATAGCTTCAGTCAGCCATAACACACCCACAAATGCCATCAATGCCAAGCCTGCGTTTGCTTTTTCTCCATAAGGTAAAAACTTAAGCAGTACTACAAGCAAAATAATATCCAGCGCGAGAATAATTAAGCCTCTTTTATTTGAGGGGGTAGGCCCGATCGCTGGGGTTAAAGATTCAGAAGCGTCCATGAAGACTCCGTAAAACAATGAGACATAACTCTGTAATGTAAAAAGAATACTTAATGAATCATTGCCATAAATGTTAAAGAATTACATTACATTTGAAATAATAAGGAGTATTAAAAAGAAATAAAATACGAGTTGTATAATTTTGGGATCTACTGCGTGGGATTTGTTTAATTTCCGAGTAATTGTTGAGAAATTAAACTAAATTTTTGTTGTTATGTCACATTTTCATTTCATGACAGCACACATAATCACCAGTCGAAATAAAATGTTCTTTCAATAAAAAGACGAAAGAGCATGAACTCTTTCGCCAAAACATAAATAATATTTACTTTTTATCGAATCAGGCTGGCAATTATGCCTGACCTTTGACTTCTTTCAGACCGTTGAAAGGTGCACGGTTACCCAGTGCTTCTTCGATACGGATCAGCTGGTTATATTTAGCTACACGGTCAGAACGGCTCATAGAACCCGTTTTGATTTGGCCTGCCGCAGTACCTACTGCCAAGTCAGCAATCGTTGCGTCTTCCGTTTCACCTGAACGGTGAGAGATGACCGCAGTGTAACCAGCATCTTTCGCCATCTTGATTGCAGCCAGAGTTTCAGTCAGAGAACCGATCTGGTTGAATTTGATCAGGATCGAGTTTGCGATACCTTTATCGATGCCTTCTTTCAGGATCTTGGTGTTGGTTACGAACAGATCGTCACCAACCAACTGGATTTTGTCGCCCAGCACTTTAGTCTGGTAAGCAAAACCATCCCAGTCAGATTCGTTCAGGCCATCCTCGATGGAAACGATTGGGAACTCTTTAGTCAGACCTTCCAGATAGTGGGTGAATTCCTGAGAAGTGAAAGTTTTGCCTTCACCTTTCAGCTCATAGTTACCCGTTTCTTCGTTATAGAATTCAGAAGCAGCGCAGTCCATCGCCAGAGTAATGTCTTTACCCAGTACGTAACCCGCCTTTTCCACTGCTTCTTTGATTGCTGCCAGCGCTGCTGCGTTGGATTCCAGGTTTGGCGCATAGCCACCTTCATCGCCTACCGCAGTACTCATGCCTTTTGCTTTCAGCACTTTTGCCAGATTGTGGAATACTTCAGAACCTATGCGTACAGCTTCTTTCAGTGTGCTTGCGCCAACTGGCTGGATCATGAATTCTTGGATATCTACGTTGTTGTCCGCGTGCTCACCACCGTTGATGATGTTCATCATTGGCAGAGGCATAGAGAATTTACCCGGAGTACCGTTCAGCTCAGCGATGTGCTCGTACAGAGGCATACCTTTCGCTGCTGCCGCTGCTTTGGCGTTCGCGAGGGATACGGCCAAAATCGCGTTAGCACCGAAGTTAGATTTGTTTTCAGTACCATCCAGCTCGATCATGATCTTGTCGATGTTAGTCTGATCTTTCGCATCCTGACCAGCCAGAGCCTGTGCAATCGGACCATTAACCGCAGAGATAGCTTTCAAAACACCTTTACCCATGAAGCGAGATTTATCGCCATCACGCAGTTCCAGCGCTTCGCGAGAGCCTGTTGATGCACCTGATGGTGCAGCGGCCAGACCGACAAAGCCCCCTTCCAGATGAACTTCTGCTTCTACAGTTGGGTTACCACGGGAGTCGATGATTTCACGGCCAAGCACTTTAACGATTTTGGACATTAGGTTTTCCTCAAATCACAAGTTAAATTTCGGGCAACAAGTTGAAGCTAAAAATCAACCCATTGCCCCATATCTTATTTCAACTGGCCTTTCTGGTATTTGCCTGCGGCTTCAACAAAGCCGGCAAATAACGGATGACCATCGCGAGGCGTTGAAGTGAATTCTGGGTGGAACTGACACGCCACGAACCACGGATGTGCTGGGTTCTCAACGATTTCCACCAGTTTGTTGTCGATTGAACGGCCTGCTACACGCAAACCTGCATTTTCAATGCGTTTCAACAACAAATTGTTCACTTCATAACGATGGCGATGACGCTCAATGATGTCATCCTGGCCATAGAGTTTACGTACCAGACTGTCTTCAGTCAGATGGCACAACTGACCACCAACACGCATCGTTCCGCCAAGATCGCTCTCTTCGCTACGTACTTCTACGTTGCCGTCCTCATCACGCCATTCGGTGATCAAGCCAACAACCGGTAACTTACATTCAGGATCAAATTCGGTGGAGTTAGCATCAGTCATACCTGCAACGTTGCGGGCAAAATCAATCAGAGCAACCTGCATTCCCAGACAAATACCCAAGTATGGAACTTTGTTTTCACGGGCATAACGTGCAGTCATGATCTTGCCTTCGATACCACGGCCACCGAAGCCGCCCGGCACCAGAATCGCATCCAGATCTTTCAGTACTTCAACACCACGGGTTTCAACATCCTGCGAATCGATCAGTTTGATGTTGACCGTCAGGCGCTTTTTCAGCCCGCCGTGTTTCAGTGCTTCAATCACTGATTTATAAGCATCTGGCAGTTCAACATATTTGCCCACCATCCCAATGGTCACTTCACCTGATGGATTGGCTTCTTCATAAATGACCTGTTCCCATTCGGACAGATCCGCTTCTGGGCATTCAATGCTGAATCGTTTACAAATATAATCATCTAAGCCCTGAGATTTCAAGAGGCCCGGGATTTTATAAATGGAATCAACATCTTTTAAAGAGATAACCGCTTTCTCTGGAACATTACAGAAAAGCGCAATTTTTGCACGCTCATTGGCTGGAACGATGCGATCTGAGCGGCAGATCAACACGTCCGGCTGAATACCAATGGAGAGTAATTCTTTCACGGAATGCTGGGTCGGCTTAGTTTTCACTTCGCCCGCAGCAGCCATATAAGGCACCAGAGTCAGGTGCATGAACAGGGTGTTTTCACGACCCACTTCTACCGCCATCTGACGAATAGCTTCAAGGAATGGCAGGGATTCGATATCACCGACAGTACCGCCGATTTCCACCAATACAACATCATGGCCTTCTGCGCCACGGATGATGCGGTCTTTGATTTCATTGGTGATGTGAGGGATAACCTGAATGGTCGCGCCAAGATAATCGCCACGGCGTTCTTTGCGCAACACTTCCGAATAGACACGGCCAGTCGTGAAGTTATTGCGGCGTGTCATTTTGGTTCGGATGAAACGTTCGTAATGACCTAAATCAAGATCAGTTTCAGCGCCGTCTTCGGTCACGAAAACTTCCCCGTGTTGGGTCGGGCTCATTGTACCCGGATCGACGTTGATATACGGGTCCAGTTTCATAATGGTGACATTGAGTCCACGGGCTTCGAGTATAGCCGCCAAAGAGGCTGCGGCAATGCCTTTACCCAGAGAGGATACGACCCCGCCGGTCACAAAAATATAATTAGTTTTCATGCTGAACCTGAAAGTTTAGGTTTAAAAGGATGATGAATATAACAGGACGGGAAAGCAGTATACCCTAACCTTAATTTCGCTACAAACCATCTAAACGGGGTAAAGTACCACATAAGCAATAACGCAGTGAAATTCATGCCCGACTTTCTCTTTAAATTCATCAAGTTATTAGTATAAAATTTTTTCACCTGATTCAGGTTATCCAGCCATTTATGCCGCATCCTTTTTGCAACTTCTATACTATTTTCATGCTATTTTTATGCTATTTTTCGTTATCACTACCCTATGACTGCTGCTTTTTAACCCTCTGCCACATGGCTTCCATCTCATCCAGTGTAGCAGTTTCCAATGACAAGCCTTTGTCGAGGATCAGTTTTTCGACGTTACGGAAGCGGTTTTCAAATTTATGGCAGGCTTTTTGTAATGCCATTTCCGGCTTATGCCCCAAATGACGGGATAAGTTCACGACCGAAAATAATAAATCACCCAGTTCTTCTTCCAATCGGGCGTCGTCAACAACGGCCTGTTGCGCTTCGTCCATGACTTCATCAATTTCTTCATAGACTTTATCCAGCACCGGACCCAGTGTATCCCAATCAAAACCAACCGAAGCACAGCGTTTCTGAATTTTATAGGCTTTCATCAGTGCCGGAAGGCTGGCCGGGATATCATCCAACACCGAATGTTGATCTTTTTCTGCCCTTTCTGCGGTTTTACGCTGTTCCCAGCTTCCTATCGCTTCTTCACTGCTGATCCCTGCTTGTTGATTGAAGATATGGGGATGGCGGCGTTCCAGTTTGTCGCATACCGTCTCACAAATATCATCGAAATCGAACTGTTGTTGTTCCTGAGCCATCTGGGCATAAAACACGATGTGAAACAGCAGATCCCCCAGCTCTTCTTTCAGGGCGTCGGTATCGTTGCGCTCAATCGCATCAAGCACTTCATAGGTTTCTTCCAGCGTATAAGGCGCGATCGTGGCAGAAGTCTGTACTTTATCCCAAGGACAGCCGTTCTGGGGATGGCGCAATTGCGCCATAATCCCCTTAATTCGTTCAATAGAGCTTAGTTTCATCTTATCCATGCTTTCATCTTATCTATGCTTTCAACTTATCTATGGTTTCATCTTATCTATGCTTTAATCAATTACCGTGTAAACGTCTGGCTTCAATCACATCAGATAACTGATTGAGCTTCGCCAATACCCGCCCGAGCACTTGTAAGTTATAAATCTCAATATTCATATCAATGGTGGCAAGCTGCTGTTTAACATCGCTGCGACTGCTGACGCCCAGTACATTGACTTTTTCATTGGCGAGGATGGTCGTGATATCACGCAATAATCCACTGCGATCATTGGCAAGTACCCGCACAATAAGGGAATAGCCGCTGGAGTAACTTTCTCCCCATACTGCATCAACGATCCGCTCCGGAGAACTGGCTTCCAACTCCACCAACTGATCACAATCAGCACGATGGATGGAAATCCCGCGACCGCGTGTAATGAAGCCAATGATTTCATCGCCGGGAATAGGCTGACAGCAACGGGCAATGTGGTGCATCAAGTTACCAACGCCCTCAACAACAATTCGGCCATTATCTTTGGTTGTGTTACGCGGAGCATAGGTTTTGCTTTCCAGAGTGCGAAGTGCTTCGCGATCTTCTTCTTCTGCCGTGGTTTTATTGAATCTGTTTTGCAGGAAATTAACCAACTGATGGATGCGAACATCACCAACACCAATACCTGCCAGTACTTCTTCCAACGAATGAACGTTATAACGGGCAATCAGCTCTTTTTCAGCTTCCTTGACGGTGATCCCTAAGTGCGCCAGTTCGTTGTCCAACATTTGGCGACCGGCAATGATGTTTTTGTCGCGATCCTGCTTACGGAACCAATTATGGATTTTCGCGCGGCCACGGCTGGTCGTCACATAACCAAGATTAGGATTCAGCCAGTCACGGCTTGGATTGGGTTGCTTCTGGGTAATAATTTCAATCTGATCGCCCATTTGAAGCTGATAGCTGAACGGCACAATGCGTCCGCCAATTTTTGCCCCAATGCAGCGATGCCCGACATCACTGTGAATGTGGTAAGCAAAGTCCAACGGTGTGGAGCCGATTGGCAGGTCAATGACATCCCCTTTTGGCGTAAAGACATAAACGCGATCATCAAATACCTGACTGCGTACTTCATCCAGCATCTCGCCGGTGTCTGCCATTTCTTCCTGCCATGCGATCAGTTTACGTAACCACGCAATGCGGCTTTCATAACTTCCTGATTTTCCGCCCCCAATCGCAGTACCTTCTTTATATTTCCAATGCGCTGCCACTCCGAGTTCAGAATCATCATGCATCTGACGAGTACGGATCTGGATTTCTAGGGTTTTACCACTCGGCCCCAAAACAACCGTATGAATGGACTGATAACCGTTTGGTTTCGGATTGGCAACGTAATCGTCAAATTCGTCCGGTAAATGGCGATAGTGAGTATGCACTATCCCCAATGCTGCGTAGCAATCCTGCAAACGCTCAACGACAATCCGAACCGCGCGAACGTCAAACAGCTCACCAAAGGCGAGGGACTTTTTCTGCATTTTTCGCCAGATGCTGTAAATATGTTTGGGGCGGCCGTATATTTCACCTTTGATCCCCTCTTTCAGCATGTATTTACGCAGGGTTGTAATGAACTTTTCGATATATTGTTCACGATCAATCCGGCGCTCATGCAACAGCTTGGCAATTTTCTTATATTCATCGGGATGCAGGTAACGGAAACAAAAATCCTCCAGCTCCCATTTTAATTGCCCGATCCCCAAACGATTGGCGAGAGGAGCGTAAATATTGGAACACTCTTTGGCTGCCAGTACGCGCTCATCTTCGCTGGCATCCTTCACTTCCCGCAAATGGGCGATACGCTCTGCCAGTTTGATAATCACACAGCGAAAATCTTCCACCATCGCCAGTAACATCCGGCGGACATTATCGACCTGTACTGAGCAAATTGCATCGGTATGAGTGGCTTTTAGCTGGCGAATGGCATCCATTTCCAGTACCCCATTCACCAGATTCGTGATGCATTTACCAAAAGTCTCTGTCATTGTTTCGCTATCGAGCAGCTTGGCATTAAGGATGGGAAAAAGCAGCGCAGCACGCATACTGTCATTATCCATGCTCAATGTGGACAAGATCTCCACCATTTCTACACCGCGCCACAGCAACAGTTCCGCATCGGGGTGATTTTGGACTTTTTCGCGACAGTAATGCCATGTTTCAGCCAGTTTTTCACTGGATTGTGGATTAGTAATATTTAAACTCGCGATCCACTTATCGACAGCAAATTCACCTGCCGGTGTGAGATGCGCACTTCTTACCGCAACCATAATTTCTCCCTACTCGATAGCCATTGGCTCCCGGCTGACCCTTAGTTCGCGGCTAACGACTAAATAGTGCCATGGATTCCAGATGACTGGTGTGCGGAAACATATCCAGCATCCGCACACTGACAAGATGATAACCCGCCTCCAGTAAAACTTTACTGTCCCGTGCCAGTGTCGTGGGGTTACAGGAAACGTAAACCACTTTTTCGGGGGCCAGTTTTACAATATGAGACATCACGCCCGCTGCACCTGCTCTGGCGGGGTCTAACAATACTTTATTGAATCCCAGCGCTGCCCATGGCTGCCGGTGAATATCCGATTCCAAATTCTCATGAAAAAAATCGACGTTATTAAGTTCATTGAGCTGAGCATTATATTGCCCACTCGCGACCAATGCGGCAACCCCTTCCACACCAACTGCTGCCTGAACTTTAGTCGCAATCGGCAGGGTAAAGTTCCCCATGCCGCAAAACAGATCCAGAACTCTGTCTGTTGGCTGTAAATCCAGCCATGCCAACGCCTGTGATACCATTTGTTGGTTAACTTCATCATTAACCTGAATAAAATCCTGCGGGCTGAACACCAGTTTTAAGCCATTCACCTGATACCAAGGTGCAGCTTGCCCCCCTATAAGAGGTTCAAGGGATTTTTTATCACCCGCTAACTGTTCATCTGATACTTTTTCATCTGATAATTGTTCATCTGATACTTTTTCATCTGATACTTTCTCATCTGATAATTGTTCACCGGCCAAATACAGTGCCACATTATGCTGCACTGAAAAAGTGCGCAGTATCTCCCTGTCCCCGAGCTTCAATGGATCAAGATGGCGCAATACGATTAATGGGCCATTATCCGCCAGCACCAATTCAACATGTCCCAATCGCTTAACTGCATGCAGGCTGTTCAGGCACTGATATAGTGGTTGCAATAACTGTTCCAGCTCAGGGCGCATGACAGAACAACGTTTAATATTTACCAAATCGTTGGTCTGGCTCTGTCGAAATCCCATCAATAATGCGCGCTGTTTGGCATTATATTGCAGGCCAAGCCGGGCACGACGCCGATAACCATATTCTGGACTGTGAATAATGGGATGCGCGCTGATGTTAATTCCGGTTTCCCGCTGAATCAAATGCTCCAGCATACTGGCTTTGGTATTGGTTTGTAGCTCACTAGCCACGTGTTGCTGCTGACATCCTCCGCACATTTTAAAGTGCGGGCAATGAGGCGCTACACGATATGGGCTGTCTGATAACCGTTTGACTACTTTGGCCTTGGCAAACTGGCGTTTTTCCTCTGTCAGTTGGATCTGTGCCTGCTCACCCGGCAATAATCCTGAAATAAAAATAGTTTTTCCCTGATGACGGGCAATGCCTTGCCCTTGTGCATCAAGGTTATCTGCGGTAACGGAGATAATGTCCCGGTTTACGGAACGACGATTTGGGGAGTAAAATTGCACCATGATTCTGACTGACTTTGAAAAATTGAGTTCTGATTTTCCCACAATGGACGCCTATGACCAAATATAGCCTACGCACCCGTATGATGAGCCTGATATTGGTTCCTGTTTTACTGGTCGGAACGCTTGTGAGTATATCATTTATCTCATACCGCTATTACGAGTTGAAGAGCCTGATAGTCCGCAGTGGGATCAGCATCATTGAACCGTTATCCATCGCCAGCGAAGTCGGCATTAATCTGGACAATCGAAAACGCGTCAAATCGTTGATAAACAGCCTGCATCGCCGGAACTCTGAGATAGTCAGGGCTATTGCCATTTTTGATGAACATCATAAATTATTTGATATTTCGAATAACAAATATGATGTCAATCACCTGAGACTCAGCCCTGATGAACTGATCCCAACAACCTTATCCAAGACGGAATATGGTAATAGCATCATTCTGAAGATGCCCATCATCTCAGAAACCCCCTCTTCTCATCAGTGGAATAATACCACCAGCGCGTCTCAGACCATCGGTTATATCGCAATTGATTTGGATTTACGCGCGGCACAGCTTCAACAATATAAAGAGATTGCGACTTCAATCATTCTGTTAATCCTGTGTCTTGGTGGAACCGCCCTGTTTGCTCATGCGCTGGTACGGAAAGTAACACAGCCGCTGAACTGTATGGTCAAAGCGGTGGATCGCATCCGACAGGGGCAACTGAACAGTCGGGTGAAAGGAGCTATGCCGGGAGAACTGGCCGCCCTGCAAAATGGCATCAATACGGTGGCGGAATCACTTTCAAAGTACAAGGACGAAATGCAGCTCCATATCGATCAGGCAACTTCCGACCTGCAAATCACGATGGAACAGCTTGAAATCCAGAACGTTGAGTTGACCATTGCCAAAAAACGGGCGCAGGAAGCGGTCAGGATCAAAACGGAGTTTCTGGCCAATATGTCCCATGAATTGCGCACACCACTGAATGGCGTTATTGGTTTTACCCGTCAGATGTTAAAAACCCCCATTACATCCCAGCAAATGGAATATCTGTATGTCATTGACAGATCGGCCAATAATCTACTGAAAATCATCAATGACATTCTGGATTTTTCACGGTTGGAATCGAATAAACTGGTGCTGGATCAAGTCCCTTTCCTGCTGCGGGATACTGTCAATGAAGTGATTGAGTTACTCACTCCTGCCGCGAGTGTGAAAAACCTGCCGCTGTATCATCATATTGATGACAAATTACCTAACCTGATGATTGGCGATCCTATTCGCTTACAGCAAATACTTACGAACCTGATTGGCAATGCGATTAAATTCACGGACAAAGGCAGCGTCAGACTGGATATTAAATTACGCCAGCAACAGCATCATCTCGTACAGATTGATTTCTCTGTGACCGATACAGGTATCGGCATCAAACCAGAATATCGCCCGATCTTATTCCAAGCGTTCAATCAGGCAGATGCCAGCATTACCCGCCATTATGGCGGAACAGGACTGGGCTTGAGCATCTCCAAGAGGCTCGTCAATGAAATGAAAGGGGATATTGATTTCATCAGTGAGGTCGCCAAAGGTACGGTATTTTATTTTGATATCTGGCTGGAAAAAGACGAGTTTTTATTCGGTTCATTGCCAACACATCTGCCCGTTCCTTCTGTGGCATCGCGTTTACCGATAACAGTTTTACCGATAACAGTGATGGCGGTGGATGATAACCCCGCTAATCTGAAATTAATTGGCACTCTGTTAAGTGAGCAAATCGAAAATACCTTGCTGTGCAGCAGCGGCATGGAAGCGCTGGAGATGGCAAAAAAACACGCTCTGGATCTGATTTTGATGGATATCCAAATGGCAGATATGGATGGCATCCAAACGTCTGAACACATCCACCAATTACCCCAACATAAAGAGACCCCCATTGTTGCTGTCACTGCTTTTGTTTACCCCGAAAACAATGCGTTCCATCATGAAAAAAATACACCTTTTATTGACTGTCTTTCCAAGCCCTTGGATGAAGATCGCTTGCAGGCATTACTGAATAAATACAGCCAGCAGAAAAAACCACAGACAATTGATTGGGATATGGCTTTAAAGCAGACCGCTGGTAAAGAATCCTTGGCACAGGAGATGCTGGAAATGCTGGTGCAATCCTTACCCGAAATGCGAGTCATGATTGAACAGGCTTTAACTGCCGACGGAGAAACTCTCCGCAAACATTTTCAGCATCATGTCCACCAATTACACGGCAGTTGCTGCTATAACGGTGTACCTAAACTGAAAGCCATATGTGAATTTGTTGAAGGGCAACTTCAGCAAGGCGTTGCTCTGGCTGATCTGGAGCCGGAGTTGCTGGAATTCATGGATGAAATCAATCATGTGATTGCAGCAGCCCCCGATGTCCTCAAGGCGACCCGGCCCGTTATTTTGTCACCATAAACTTACGATATTCTTCATAAGCGTAATGATCAGTCATACCGCTGATGTAGTCCTGAATCAGTCGTGCCCGATAATAAAATTCGAGTACATCTTTTTCAGCTTCATCAGTGGCAACAATTCCCTCCACGGCTTCGCCATATGCCAGACGATGTTTGGTGGAAAGTTTGTGCAGCAAACGAGTTTCAATAAAGTATTTTTTGTGAAAGTTATTCTGGTTCAGCTCGATAAAATCCTGTCGGGACAATTCCAGCAAAGGGGAATACACATCCAGTAATCCGGTAATAATCCGATAGCCCTGCAATTCTAATTCTTCTACTTCAGGATGATTGAAAACCTGTTTGCGTGTGACGCTTTTCAGGGTTTCCAGTAAACGGTGTTCATCTCCATCCCCTTCTAACAAAGCGTGGTTAAATGTCCCGTCATAAATTTCCGGCAAATGTTCAATAAACAGCCTTGCTGTATAAGGAACCAATTTGCCGGTGATAAACACCCGCAAATACATAAAAAATTGTTCGTGGATATTGCGACGCACTTCATTGTTAGTCGTTTTCTTATGAGCTTGTATCACCGTGGCTTCGAACAAATCACCTTTCCTTTGTCCCCCAGTCTCTTCCCACTCTTTTTTCAGATATTCCACCAGTTGATCGACATTAAAAATCCCTTTTTCAACAGCATCGTCCAAATCAGCAATGCAGTACGAAATATCATCTGCGGCTTCCATAATGTATGTCAGTGGAAAACGGCAGAATTCCCCCAGTTGCAGCTCTTTTTTCAGCTCACGAATAAAATTGTCTTCTGACCAGTAATAGCCTTTTTTCTTCGTCAGATAACTGAATTCAGCAGGGGATTCCTCCAGACGATAAGCCGGGCAGGTATATTTCAGGATACAGCCGATTTGGGCATAAGTCAGATTCAATCGGAGCAGATTATGTGCCAGACGAATAGCTTGGGCATTACCTTCAAACTGACATAGATCTTTACGTAACTGCCGGCGGAACAGATCTTTCTTTTCTTCCCCTGTCAGGCGTAATGCCGCGACTTTACAATCATCCTGCCGATTTTCCATGTCAAATGAATAGTCCGGATCTAATCGGCGAGAAAACCAATCTTTAATCGCCGCTTCCCCAAAATGCCCGAAGGGGGGATTACCGATATCGTGCATCAAACAGGCCATTTCAATCAGGCTTTCAAAAGCAAGTAAGCGATCACTTAGCCCGTATTGATTCAGCAAATCTTGCTTTGTCAGCTCAGCAATAATCGTTTTTGAAATATAGCGCCCTGTTTGCTGTACCTCGAGCGAGTGGGTCAATCGACTGCGCACGGCGGCGTTACGCTCAAGTGGAAATACCTGCGTTTTTTGCTGCAATCGCCGGATGGCGGCTGAGTTGATAATCCGCCCACGATCACTCTCAAATTGGCGGGTTATGTAATCTTCATCATCAGGATGGATGGAAGATTTACTGAACTTACGTTGGTAATTCAACTTCTGTTTGAAATCAATATTAGACATCAGTCCTCCCATACCGAATGAAACGATTATTTAAAGTTGGGATATCCGGTAAGTCACTATTCAATGATACACTTCCCGACGAATTCAACCCATTAATAACAAGCGAGTATGACACAATGAAAGTAGGTGTAATAGGTGCAATGGAACAAGAAGTGACGTTACTGCGTGACCAGATTGAAGGTCTGCAAACACTGTCACGAGGCGGATGTGAAATTTATACCGGCAAACTGCACGGCGTTGATATTGCCTTGCTGAAATCGGGTATTGGTAAAGTTTCCGCCGCACTAGGAACCACTTTGTTGCTTGAGCATTGCCAGCCAGATATCGTCATTAATACGGGTTCAGCCGGTGGTCTTGATCCCAAATTGACAGTAGGTGATATCGTTGTTTCCGAAGAAGTTCGTTATCACGATGCCGATCTCACCGCCTTTGGCTATGAGCCGGGACAGATGGCGCAGTGCCCGGCAGCGTTTATTGCTGACGATAAATTAATCGTTCTGGCAGAAAAATGTATCCAGTCTCTCAGCCTGAATGCCGTGCGCGGTCTCGTTTGCAGCGGTGATGCCTTTATCAATGGTTCAGAGCCATTATCACGTATTCGGGCTACTTTCCCGAAAGTTGCTGCGGTTGAGATGGAAGCAGCGGCTATTGGCCATGTTTGTCATCAATATAAAGTACCGTTTGTTGTCGTTCGCGCAATCTCTGACGTTGCTGATCAAGAATCTCACATCAGTTTTGATGAGTTTTTAGTTGTTGCAGCCCGTGAATCTACACGGATGGTCAATGCCATGTTGGCAGAACTCAGCAAATAATAAGCCATTATTACAAGTGGAGCATCGGTAATGAAATCAATTTTTAAAACAGTCTCACATCGTTCTATTGGATTGGCATTCTCATTCCTCCTGTATGGTTTCCTATATAGCTTTTTATATGGCTTCAGTGCTCCACTTTATGCGTCAGCCTCCCGCGTTATCAGCCTTGCACCATCAACGACAGAGCTTGCTTATGCCGCAGGGCTGGGTGATCAGCTTGTCGCAGTTAGTGCTTACTCCGATTATCCCGAAGCAGCTAAAAAACTGGAACAGGTCGCAGACTGGCAAGGTATTAATGTGGAGCGGATCATCGCCCTGAAACCCGACCTGATTCTGGCATGGCGTGGCGGTAATCCTCAACGTCCACTGGATCAACTCGCGGCTTTGGGCATTCCGATTTTTTATTCTGATGTAAAAAAAATCGAAGATGTTGCAACAGAGCTGGAACGCCTTGCTGACTATAGTCCGCATCCCGATATGGCTAAAAAAGCAGCTTCAGAGATCCGTCAGAAGTTCAACCAGTTAAAACACGATTATGCCGACCTCGCTCCTAAACAGGTATTCTTACAGTTTGGTATGAACCCGATTTTTACTTCATCCTCTCACACCATTCAAAGTGAAATCGTTTCCACATGCGGTGGCAGAAATATTTTTGCTGACAGCCCGGTTCCGTGGCCACAGGTTAATCGTGAGCAAGTACTTACCCGCAAACCGGAAGTGATTGTCATTGGTGGAACGGAAGCGCAAAAACAGCAGATTGCGGATTTCTGGCAACCACAAATGAAGGTCAACATTATTGCACTGAATGATGACTGGTTTAGCCGCGCAGGACCGAGGGTTATTCTGGCAACAGAGCAGCTTTGTAAGCAATTAAATGAGATCCATTAAATACAGCAGCCCAAATCACAATAATGAAAATTACCCACGTCAGTCGCATAGGGATTTGCGAATTCAATTTCTTAATAATAAACATGGATTAGTTCAATGTCTTATCCAAAATTCAGGTTAAACTCTGTATTGTAATAATGTTAATTACTTAAATAGTAAAATATTATAGATCGCATTATTTTTCAAAAAAACAAACAATGATAACAATAAATGTTCCACATAAATACCTCCTGCAATGTGCATATTAATTACCCAATGAAATTTAACACAATAAAATATAAACAATAAGCGCCGTTAAAAAATATTGACATTGCCATACTTATGAAGTTATTTAAACAGGAGATTAAATGGTTAATATTTAATTTACCCTCTGATTATATAAACGCTTTGCATCTATTTTAAAAAACAGTTAATTTAACTAATCTAATTTATTTTTTGTAAAAAAAAGCACATGGAATATTTATTAATCTAATCTTATTTATCAGATAATGTATTATTATCCGTAAAGATAATTACAGATATAATAATACTGTTTAGGAGAAGATCATGCAAAAAGTTACTGCTCAAACTTCCTATTCACTTCATGTTATTGATGCGGGGCTGGTGAGTCAAAATGAACTCCGTCGTATATCTGACAATGCCGAAGCGCTTCGTTCTAAGGCGATGGAACTGACCGATTCGTGGGAAGGTGTGATGTTTGCCCTACTTCCTGAAGAAATGGAGAATATTGCTCTGGCCCTTGGTTTCATTCCAGAAGTATCAAGTAAGATTCACCATGAAATTAAGTCACTCGCCTATGCTAAAATTCAATCTCTGAAAGGCACAGAATCGCTTGCTACCAAACATAACATTGATGTTAGTCTTCTCGCGCTTCGGGGGATAACAGACTTTGATCATGCTTTGTCTCACGTTAATGATACTAATCTGGAAAAAATCCTGGATGACAACCAAGAGATATTCCAAAAGATCCGTAAAGCGCTTCCCGCACATGAAGCCCGAATGAATTTTAGGCCCGAAACTGCCTCTGCTGTGCTTAAATCTCTGGGGGCAGATATATCACCGACACTGCTTTATGAAATCTGTACAAAATATCATACGACATCGGTTATAGACCTTGAAAATCGCAAAGGGGTTTCCACCGAATTTATTCGTTGTGTCACCTTAACATTGGGTACAACGATTTGCTAAAAGCATTAACATTATGCCGGCTCCTATTTTCGCGGAAACGGGCATATTTGTGTTTCCACTGAGGATAAGCAAGCTGATATGCCCGTAATGTCGTGTGAATTTCATTCTCTGTTTCGGGCATTTTGCCATCTGGCCGGAAATTCATTTCACCTGTATTTTTCCGGAATAAATGCTGAAAATGCTATTTTAAATGGCCGAATTTTTCAACTATGTCATCGCTCGGCAGGGGATAAATGGATATTTCCTTCAAACCGGATATCCCAAGCGGGATCTGTTAACATCCTTCGCGGTATGATGGTGAAGTCTGGTTGTTTTTTGGCGAAAGTAATTATATCAAATGATTGTGCTGCTCAAATCCTCTTACAAAACACCAACATACCCCAAGTATAAATAAAACATTTTAATCCTTTGTTACTCTCATTTTTTATTTGGATAAATACAGAAAATGAATACCGCTTTTTACCAACGGGCTGAATTTTATGCTCTCACAGCCGCTGCGCTTAACGGCACAATCGGCGTACTGACCCATTTTGGACTGAATTCAGGCATCAGCCATCATCAGGTTGCATTCTGGAAATGTTTTATTGCCTTCCTGATACTGTTGGTCTATTGCCTGATGAAACCCTCTGAGCGACGGACGGTTTTTGCTTTACGACATAAAAGCCTGCAATTTGCCATACTTGCTTTCTTTGGGATCTTTTGCCTGTATTTCTTCGAAACCTGGGCATTTAAGGAAGCGCCCATTCCGTTAGTCTCTTTTCTTGTTTATGCCGCTGGTGGCATTACGATCATTCTTTCATCGCTGTTCTTGGGAGAAAAAATTGGTATCAATAAATGCTTATCGTTCGTGCTGATTATCATCGGCGTTTACTGCCTCTTTAATTTCGCGGATCAAACCTCTGGCAGCTATACAGGTATTGTGCTGGCATTATTAGGTGGGTTGGGATACGCCCTATTCATCTTTCTCTCAAAGCTCATGAATATCGGCAGCGGGGTGTCAGTACTACTCTGGTTATTTGGCTTCGGCAGTATTTTCCTCGCAGTACCCGCAATATATGAAGGTCTACAACTTCCTTCCGGTATCGCATTGCTGATGATTCTGGGGCTTGTGTTGCTGCCATCAATTGGCGGGTTTTACTTTACAACCAAAGCCGTGGAAAAAGGAGAAGCCAGCAGTGTACAAATTACTGAAACCAGTGAACCGCTGTTTTCAACGCTGTTCGCATTCATATTTATTGGAGAAACGCTAGGATGGATGGGCACATTGGGGGCGTTTTTCATTATGTTAGGTTTAGTGGTCAGTATTCTTAAAAAATCCCACCAACCGCACTTGATTTCGTCTTAGCGAGATATGTCACGGGCTTCCCCTGCAAAATAGCCTCCGCAAAAGGAGGCTCATATTTTAACAACTCTTGTTTGAAATAGTAGTTATGTATTAAATGATATTTACTTCACCATTAATTGAGTTATCACCACCACGTTACAACCCAGCTTGTGGTCTATACTTTATTCGCCATCCAGTATATAAAGAGCTGAAAACAATTATGAACACCAACAGAAAAACAACATTAAGCTACACCAAACCTACTCGCAGCCAAATAGCACGTTCAGTAGCACTTGTTTATCAAGACTTCTTCATTTGAATCTTGAGCAAATTTACCTTCGCTGTTAGAAACAGCTATACCTGTTCATTCGAATTTCCAGTTAGTGATATCAGTTAGTTATAATAGTTCTATCCGCTTTTATCTATTGGGGCTGTTAATATAGAAGGACTATTAGCGTAGTAATAGCAGGTTAATTAATTGTAGGTTTTTACTTATTTTTAGAAATAATTGTTATTAGAAAAAACCTCGTCATTTTAAACGAGGTTTGTCAGTACGCTAATCTTCTGGAAAAGAGGGGCTATTTATTATAATGACCCACACTTTCAATCAGACACTAAAAGAAGATCCACAACCACAGGTGGTTTTTGCATTCGGATTGGTGACGATAAAACGGGAACCTTCCAACCCTTCGGTATAATCTACACAACCACCCACTAAATATTGCAGGCTCATTGGATCAATAACCAGTTCAACCCCTTGTTTCTGGATTGTCAGATCACCTTCGTTCATCTGGTCATCGAAAGTGAAACCATACTGGAAACCGCTACAACCACCACCTGTAATATAGACCCGCAAACGCAGGTTCGGATTATCTTCGTCAGCAACCAGCACTTTGACTTTATTGGCTGCGGCATCAGTAAACTGCAAAGGCAGTGCAGCATCGCTCATATTTTTGCTCCAGTCCGGCTTTCCGGTAAAAGTTCTCGTTATACCCAATGGATTTCAAGATGCAGCTTTGTTAGCTATGGGTATACGCTTTCTAATCAACTGTCGGCGATTATCCAATACCTGACTAATTCGTTCAAGTTTTGCCACACGAATGCAACAAGGTAAATCCTTCTCATCATTTGGCTTCCCCATTATGGTGCTTTAGAATGGCATTCCCATATCTGTACCGTTATCGTTATCTTTCAGGAGCTTTATTAATGAGCCAGTCCGAAACGCTTTATTCTCAGGCGAAACATGTGATCCCCGGCGGTGTCAATTCACCTGTACGTGCTTTTAATGGTGTTGGCGGTACGCCTGTCTTTATCCATCGTGCCGATGGTGCCTATCTTTATGATGTCGATGGTAATGCTTATATCGATTATGTCGGTTCATGGGGGCCGATGGTGCTTGGACATAACCATCCGGTTATCCGCAATGCGGTTATTGAAGCCGCTGAACGGGGCCTGAGTTTTGGGGCACCTACCGCTGCCGAAGTAGAAATGGCAAAGCTGGTAACAGAATTAGTCCCTTCTATGGATATGGTTCGCATGGTGAACTCAGGTACAGAAGCAACCATGAGCGCCATTCGTCTGGCTCGTGGCTATACCGAACGCGACAAAATCATTAAATTTGAAGGCTGCTATCACGGTCATGCCGATTGTCTGCTGGTCAAAGCAGGTTCAGGCGCTTTGACCATTGGGCAGCCTAACTCACCGGGTGTTCCTGCTGATTTTGCTAAACATACCCTGACCTGCGTTTACAATGACCTGAATTCCGTTCGTGAAGCCTTCGAAAAATATCCTGAAGAGATTGCCTGTATTATCGTCGAACCTGTCGCAGGTAACATGAACTGTATTCCGCCACTGCCAGAATTCCTGCCGGGTCTGCGTAAACTGTGTGATGAGTTTGGTGCTTTGCTGATCATTGATGAAGTGATGACAGGTTTCCGTGTCGCTCTCGGCGGGGCGCAAGAGTATTACGATGTTAAGCCGGATCTCACTTCCCTTGGCAAAATTATCGGTGGTGGTATGCCTGTCGGTGCTTTTGGTGGCCGTCTGGAAATCATGGAAAAACTGGCACCAACCGGCCCGGTTTATCAGGCAGGAACGCTTTCTGGTAATCCAATCGCGATGGCGGCGGGTCTGGCTTGTCTGAATGAAGTCGCTCAGGCTGGCGTTCATCAACGTTTAAGCGAATTGACCGACAAACTGGCTACTGGCCTGAAAGACGCGGCATCAGAAGCAGGCATTCCGCTGGTAGTTAATTACGTTGGTGGCATGTTCGGTATTTTCTTTACTGATGCGGAAAGTGTGACCTGCTATCAGGATGTCATGAAGTGTGATGTAGAACGTTTCAAGCAATTTTTCCATCTGATGCTGGAAGAAGGCGTCTATCTGGCACCTTCCGCATTTGAAGCGGGCTTTATGTCTATCGCTCATACTGATGAAGATATCCAGCGTACTGTTGACGCAGCCGCACGTAGCTTCGCTAAACTGAAATAAACTGCCTTATTTATCCAGACGCCACAAGTCATTGATCGTGACGTCTGGAAAAATAAAAGCTTTCCTACCCATTCCATTCCGGTGGGAAAGCTTATTTTCTTACGAAATCAACGACTACTGATTAAACATTTCGCGCAGCCAGCCCGGGGCTTCTTCTTCATTATCCTCTATCGGCTGTTGCACAGGTTGCTGACACAAGGACTGAGGATCATCTGTCCAGACAGGCAGCGTTCTGATGCCGGTACCAGCACAGTTGAAACTGCCATCTTCATTGACTGACATATCCACAATGCCTTCCGGCGGACGGTTATTCAGAGCCAATGGCGTTTCATTTTCCAGATAACGCTTGTAAATGGTCAATGCTCCCGTCGCCCCTGTCAGATTAGTCGGGCCATTGTTATCACGCCCGGTCCAGACAACAACGACTTCTTTACCATCAATCCCCGTAAACCAGCTATCACGAAGATCGTTAGTCGTTCCGGTTTTACCCGCCAGATTATATTTGCCATATTTTCCGGCCAGTGATCGGCCTGTACCACGAACGACTACTTGCTGCATCCCATATAATGTCAGATAAGCAGCCTGTGGCGGCACTGTCCGCTCAGCCTGTGGATAGCTCTGGTAAACCACCGTACCGTCTTCAGCGATGATAGAGCGTAACGCAGAGAGTGTTGCGCGATTGCCACCACTGGATATGGTCTGGAATTCCTGTGCCATTTCCATTGGCGTCAGCGCAATTGCGCCCAGCAACATAGCGGGAACCTGCTTGATTTCCTGAGCAGGAATACCCATTGAAATCAGCGTACTGGCAATACGATCCAATCCCACATCCAGCCCCAGATTCACTGTAGGAATGTTCATCGAACGCGCCAAAGCATCAATCAACATCACCCGGCCACTGAAAGTACGGCTAAAGTTCCTCGGCTCCCAAGCTTTTCCTCCTTCTTGGGGGATAGAGATTGGCTCATCCGACAACCAAGTGTTCAGGCGATACTTATCCGGCTGGCTTAATGCCGTGAGGTAAGTTGCAGGCTTAGCCAAGGAACCAATCAAGCGTCGGGCATTCAGTGCCCTGTTAAATCCTGCATATTGTGGTTGCGAACCTCCCACCATTGCGCGAACTTCGCCACTGATGCGATCCACGATGACAATCGCGCCTTCCAGATCACTGACCTTGCGCTTTGTTCTCAGATCTGCGACTCCCTCCTCTACCGCTTTTTCTGCTGCATCCTGTGAAACAGGATCTAAGGTAGTGAAGATTTTTACCCCCGATAAAGCATTAACCTTATCGCCTAACTTTTCCTGTAATTCCTTACGCACTAACTGCATAAACGCAGGCTGCGGCGTAATACTCTCACTTTTAGGTTTTACGCCAAGTGAACGGACACTCAACAAGTCATAATCTTTTTGCGTGATGACATTCCGGTTCTGAAGAATTTTCAGAACGATATTGCGGCGTTCCAGTGCTTTTTTAGGATTGCGCCACGGGTTATATACCGATGCCCCTTTAACCATCCCCACCAGCAATGCCTGCTGATCCAGCGTTAATTCACCAATCGGGCTGCCAAAGTAGTACTGGCTCGCTAACGGGAAGCCATGGATCTGTTCATCGCCACTTTGCCCCAAAAAGACTTCGTTCAAATACAGTTCAAGAATGCGATCTTTGCTATAACGTGCATCCATCAACACCGCCATCAACGCTTCATTCGCTTTACGGGTCAAAGTACGCTCATTGGAGAGAAACAGGTTTTTCACCAGCTGCTGGGTCAGAGTACTGCCTCCCTGAACAGTATGTCCCGCTGTCAGATTGGCCAATACAGCGCGGATAATGGAAATTGGCCTGACTCCGCCATGTTCATAGAAATAACGATCTTCTGTTTCCAGCAAAATCTGAACCAGTGAATCAGGAAAACCTTCACGCGGGACAAACAGACGTTGTTCGCCATTCGCCGACTGCATCATCGTAATCAGTTTTGGATCAAGGCGGAAGAAACCAAACTGCCGCTGGTTTTCTACGTTTTCGATACTGGTAAGATGGTTATTTTCAAAGGTCAATCTGGCCTGAATTTGCCCTTCCTGACCATCAGGGAAATCAAATGCACGACGCAGAAGCTCAATGCTGTTTCCCTTGAGTACAAACTCACCCGCACGGGTAATTTTTGTCACTTTCCGGTATTGCATACCTTCCAGCAATTGGATCATTTCTTCCTTGCTGTAATTCATGCCCGGTTCAAGATTGACCATTCGACCATACACTGCGGCGGGTAAATCCCAGACTTTGCCGTCGATACGCTGGCTAATTTTGTTATCCAGATAGAAACCATAGATACCAATAATCACCGCCAACACAATAAAGACTTTCAACAGCAACCACAAAAGCCAGTTTCCCCGATTTTTGGAAGGTCGGCTCTTCGGTGAGCGGGTCTTCTTCCCTTTTTTAGTCATGACTTCATCCTCATCGTCGTCGTCAAAATCATCATTTTCATAACCATCACAGTCATCATAGTCATCCCGCCGAATGCGATTTTTTGATGCTCGCCCACGACGAAGTCCCGATTTTTTACCCTTACGTCCGATTGGCTGACGATCATCATCAGACATACCGAATTCTCCACATGTTTGTTCGATACAGGTTATGAATCCCAAAGTAATTACATATATTTTTTCACGCGCCTTGTCGGTGCCGTGTTAGCAGGATCATCCGGCCATAAGTGTTTGGGATAGCGCCCTTTCATCTCTTTTTGTACTTCACGGTAAGTCCCGCGCCAGAATGCGGCAAGATCTTGCGTGATCTGCAATGGACGATGGGCAGGAGACAACAGTTCAATCACTATCGGAATTCGACCTTTCGCCAATACTGGATTTTGCTGTTCCCCATACATTTCCTGCATTCTGACTGATAGTACAGGAGATTTATCCTTAAAATACTGGATAGTGAGCCGGCTCCCAGTCGGCACAGTGTAATTAGTAGGCAATTCATTATCCAGTATTTGCCGTTGCTGCCAATCAAGCAAATTTATTAGACAAGATGACAGCTCAATCTGACGCAGTCCTTTCAGGTCACCAACGCCTTCCAACGCGGGAAGTAACCACTGTTCAAGAGAATTCAGCAAGCTATCGTCATCTACCGCTGTCCATGTCATTTCCGGTAACCATTCTGTTGCCCTTTGCAGACGAATGCGCAACTGCAATGCTTCCGGTGACCAATTCAACGCCGACAATCCCTCCTGCCGAACCCAATTCAGCAAGGCTTCGTGTAATTCCGACTCAGAAGGTTTTGCCAGAGGCTGCGCTTTGACAACCAAACGCCCGCATTGCAGACGCTTCCATGCCCGCAATGAGCCTTTGCTATCATCCCATTCAACGGCTGTATGTTCAGTAAACAAAAGCGGATATTGGCGTATGGTCTGTTCGATGTTCAACGAACAGGCAAGCGAAACCCTGGCATCAGGGTTGTTACTGCTTTGTTGTAGTGAAGGGATAACCAGCCAAGCTTCACTCGAAAGCGGCTCTTCTCGTTCCAGCGCGGCGCCTAAACCATTAGCCAACTGAAAGCGCCCGACGTTATCACGGTTTTTAGCAATCCTATCGGGAAAACCCTGTACCAATAATTCAGCAACAAAATCAGGGCTAATGTTTTCAACGCTGTTATCAAAATCTTGTTTATCACTTTTACCCACAAGGTTCCTGATAAGCTGATTAGCCCGCTTCTGCCAATGGTGCTGAGTTGAGGTCATCCAATAAATAAGATCTGGCTGTCCACGGCGCGGTGGTTCTTCCAGAATGGCAACAAGTTTCGCCGCTGTTGCCAATGTCGCACTGCTTTTTTCTTTAGCCAAACAGAGCATTGCCGCCAAACGCGGTTCACTGCCGGATTCGGTCATTTTCCAACCACGGGCCGTCAGTTGTTGATTATCATCCAATGCTCCCAATCTTAGCAGCAACGATTCCGCAACAGCCAAAGCGGGTTGTGGTGGATTGTCCAGCCAATGAAGTTGGGTCATGTCGCGACATCCCCACTGTAATAGAGAGAGTAACAGGTTGCTTAGATCTGAATGCAGGATTTCCGGTTCACTGTATTCCGAAGCCCTTTCTGCCTGTTCCTGACCAAACAAGTGCCAGCAAACACCTGACTCCAGTCGCCCGGCACGTCCTGCCCGCTGAATCATTGATGCTTGGCTGATGCGCTGAGTTATTAGACGAGTCAATCCGCTTTTCGGTTCAAATCGGCTGGTTCGTTCAAGGCCGCTGTCCACCACCAGCCGGATGCCTTCAATCGTCAGGCTGGTTTCTGCAATGTTGGTTGCCAGTACAACTTTACGCATTCCCATTGGCGCAGGTGCGATTGCCTTGCGCTGGTCTGACAGCGATAGCGCCCCGTACAACGGACACAATAGGGTATCTTCATTTATCTTCCCATCCAGCTGCGACAGAACACGCTGGATTTCACCGACTCCGGGTAAAAACAGCAACAATGATCCCGTTTCCTGCTGCAATAAACGCAATACCGCCGAGGCGACCGACTGTTCAAAAGGCTGATGAGAAGAAAGGGGATGATAGGATCTCGCTACCGGATAGCTGCGTCCTTCTGACACAATCACTGGCGCATCCGGTAATAAAGAGGAGAGACGCTGATTATCCAGCGTTGCCGACATCACCAGGATGCGCAAATCATCACGCAATCCTTCCTGCACATCCAGCAACAGCGCCAACGCCAGATCAGCCTGTAAACTGCGTTCATGGAATTCATCAAGGATCACGAGTGAGACATCACTCAATTCAGGATCTTGCTGAAGCATTCGAGCCAGAATGCCTTCCGTCACCACTTCAAGGCGTGTGGCAGCACTGATTTTTGTTTCCGAACGCATCCGATAGCCTACGGTCACGCCAACAGGCTCATTCAATTGTTCGGCGAGACGCTCAGCCACACTACGCGCAGCAATACGCCTCGGTTCCAGCATAATGATGCGCCCTGCCAATTGTGCCTGCTTCAGAATTGCCAATGGCAATCCGGTCGATTTTCCTGCCCCTGTCGGCGCATGCAGCAATACCTGCTTTGACGTTTGCAACTCAGCAATAACTGATTCCACCACGTCATAAATTGGTAATAACAAAGGTTCACCATTTATGGATTAACTTTCAGTAGCCGCCATTGTAGCATTGGCATTCTTGATTTCGTTTCATCGAATTTCAGGTCATTCAGGCAGTCTGCCCATTGGGACTCCAATCACTGGTTATAAAGGAAAGTTTATGGAATTTGTATCTCCCCTGAAATCAGCCACTTTAATCCGTCGCTATAAACGTTTTCTGGCGGATGTCCTTACACCGGAAGGAGAAACACTCACCATACACTGTGCCAATACTGGCGCAATGACAGGTTGTGCTACGCCGGGAGATACCGTCTGGTATTCCACATCCGACAATCCCAAGCGCAAATATCCGAATAGCTGGGAGTTAACACAGACGCAAAATGGGCACTGGATTTGTGTTAATACACTCAGGGCGAATGACTTAGCCTATGAAGCTATCGAAAAAAACGTAATTTCAGAATTATCTGACTACGAGCAAATAAGCCGCGAAGTGGGCTATGGAAAAGAGAAAAGCCGGATAGATATATTGTTACAGTCAAAACAAAGAGTTGAATGCTATATTGAAGTCAAGTCAGTGACATTATTACAGGAAAATCATGGCTATTTCCCTGATACGGTTACAATTCGCGGGCAAAAACATTTACGTGAGCTATCATTGATAGCACAACAAGGACAGCGGGCTGTCCTGTTATTTGCTGTTTTACATTCTGGGGTCAGTCAGGTTGCGGCAGCAAAACATATTGACCATGATTATGCTGTTCTTTTGGAACAAGCACGCAAATCAGGGGTCGAAGTTATTTGTTATAAGGCCAGTATGACAGAAAACAGGATGGTTATAAGTGACAAATTACCTTTTTTATCAATAGGATAATTTGTAAACAGATCATGCTGACGAGAGCAGTTTTGCAATATATTTAGGCAGTAAACACGGCTGTCTTCACACCATTGCAAAACTAATGGCAGGAACAATTGCCAACCTCGCAGTCATCTGCTATTTATAGCGGCCTATTTTTTTCCCCCCTATTGTCGGGGGGGTCGTTTGATAGTGCGTGTGTAAGGAGAAGCATTATGCAAGAAGGGCAAAAACGTAAAACCTCGTCCTTGAGCATTCTCGCCATCGCTGGGGTAGAACCTTACCAGGAAAAGCCAGGCGAAGAATACATGAACGATGCCCAGTTAGAGCATTTCAAGCTGATTCTGGAAGCATGGCGCAATCAACTCAGGGATGAAGTAGACCGTACTGTATCTCATATGCAAGATGAGGCAGCAAACTTCCCTGATCCAGTTGACCGTGCGGCGCAAGAAGAAGAGTTCAGTCTTGAATTACGTAATCGGGATCGTGAGCGTAAATTGATCAAAAAGATCGAAAAAACGCTGAAAAAAGTCGAAGAGGACGATTTTGGCTATTGTGAATCCTGTGGGGTTGAAATCGGCATCCGCCGTTTGGAAGCTCGCCCAACAGCCGATTTATGTATTGACTGTAAGACGTTGGCTGAAATTCGCGAAAAGCAAATGGCTGGCTAACTATATAAGTAAGTATATAAGTAAATATATAAGTAACTGATAAGTACATGGGTTAAGTACGGCGCTGAATGGCGCCGTATGAGCCCTATATTGATTCTGACATGACCCAATCTGAATATTCCTCGTTATATATCGGGCGCTTCGCCCCATCTCCTTCTGGTGATCTCCATTTCGGTTCTCTGGTGACTGCATTGGGCAGTTATCTGCAAGCCCGCGCCCACCACGGGAAATGGCTGATGCGCATTGATGATATTGATCCCCCGAGAGAAGTTCCCGGAGCGGCCAGCCGGATATTAAAAGCCCTTGAGCACTATGAGCTTCACTGGGACGATGAAGTTTTCTATCAATCCCGGCGTCATGAAGCCTATCGCGCCATCCTTGAACAATTAAAACAGCAAGGAAAGAGCTATTGCTGTACCTGTACCCGTCAGCGCATTCAGCAACTGGGTGGTTTTTATGATGGTCATTGCCAACATTTATCCCTTACCGGGTATGATGCCGCAATTCGGCTGAAACAGTGGCATCCCGTTTATGGTTTTTACGATAAATTGCAGGGTTACGTCACAGTACCTTCGGAAATGGCGGAAGAAGATTTCATTATTCATCGCAAAGATGGCTTATTCGCCTATAATCTTGTCGTTGTAATTGATGATAACTATCAGGGCGTCACTGAAATTGTCAGAGGAGCTGATTTAATTGAACCAACGGTTCGTCAGCTATCTCTGTATCAACATCTCAATTTCACTGCGCCAGACTATGTGCATTTACCTCTCGTGCTAAATAAAGAGGGAAAGAAGCTCTCTAAGCAAAATCATGCCCAGCCAATACCGCTGGATGATCCAAGACCATTGCTTATTGATGCGTTATCATTTTTAAACCAACCCACTATTGCAGGCTGGCAAGATCTCACTACAGATCAACTGCTAAAGCAGGCTATCGTCGGTTGGAATATAAACGCAGTTCCGTCAAAAAATAGATAACCAACGGTCAATTTAAATAAAGTGTTTCTATTGGCGCAGTAAGCATTCTCAAAAAATGTTCAGTAAGTTATGATTGGCGGCTGTTTTTTGTTTTAATTGATTAGTCACTATCGAGGTGTACCATTTTTAACCGAGTAGCAACTTTCTGCCGTAATTTGCTGATCCGCGACAACAGAGAAAAACGCGACACACGGGCAGTCAGTGAAAGGCCAGTCACCGTATCTGACCATTCTGCTCAAACAGAGAGCAGTTCTCCACGCAAACGTCGTAGAGAAAATCATTCATCTTCATCACATGCCAACAATGACAAAATGAAGAAAAAATCCGCAAGGGTCAAACCCTCGGACTCCCCGATCACGGTGATCCCACGGGAGCAGCACCCCATTTCACGCAAGGACATCAGTGATAATGCCCTGAAGGTTCTGTATCGTCTGAATAAGTCAGGTTTTCAGGCCTATTTGGTCGGAGGCGGGGTTCGTGATTTACTGCTGCACAAAAAACCCAAAGATTTCGATATAGCAACCAATGCTACGCCGGAGCAGGTTCGTAAACTGTTCCGTAACTGTCGCCTTGTTGGCCGCCGCTTTCGTCTTGCCCATATTATGTTTGGACCGGATGTGATTGAAGTTGCGACTTTCCGCGGGCCGCATGAGCAAGTTGAAAGCAATGACCGGAATCAATCACATAAAGCCCAGAGCGGTATGCTATTGCGTGATAATATCTTCGGTTCGGTCGAAGAAGATGCCGTTCGTCGCGATTTCACGATCAACAGCCTCTATTACGGCACTGAAGATTTCGCATTACGGGATTACATCGGTGGCATGGCAGACCTGAACGCAGGCATTATCCGTCTGATTGGCGATCCGGAAACCCGCTACCGTGAAGATCCTGTCCGTATGCTGCGTGCCGTCCGTTTTGCCAGTAAACTGGACATGACCATAGAACCAGCAACTGCTGAGCCGCTCCCGCGTCTTGCGGTTCTGTTGAAAGAGATCCCATCAGCCCGCCTGTTCGAAGAATCCCTGAAACTGTTGCAAGCGGGACAGGGTTACAGAACCTATAAGCTGCTGCGCGAATATCAATTATTCCAGCCGTTGTTCCCCATGATTCAGCGTAATCTCACCCAAGATGGTGATTCGCCGATGGAAAAAATGCTGGCACAAGTGCTCAAGAATACGGACCACCGCTTACAGAATGACCTGCGAGTCAACCCGGCGTTCTTGTTCGCAGCCATGCTGTGGTATCCATTGATTGAACATGCGGAAAAACTGTCTCAAGAAGGCGGATTACCGTATTACGACGCCTTTGCGCTGGCAATGAATGATATTCTCGATGAACAGTGCCGTTCTATTGCGATTCCGAAACGCCATACCACAACGATGCGCGATATTTGGCTGCTTCAGCTCCGTCTGCCGCGCCGTCAGGGAAAGCGGGCGAATAAGCTGATGGAGCACCCGAAATTCCGTGCTGCGTATGATTTACTGGAGTTACGTGCCAGCGTTGAACCACGCCATGAACTGAAAGAACTGGTTCATTGGTGGACGGAGTTCCAACAGTCAACACCTTCCCAACAACGGGGAATGATATCAGAATTAGGTAATGATCCAATTCGCCGCAGAACGCGACCGCGCCGTAATGGACGAATTCGCCAGAACCGGGACAACGGTTAATATGACGCGGGTTTATCTTGCCGTTGGCAGCAATCTGGCTGAACCTTTGCAGCAAGTGGAGAATGCACTTGCTGCTCTGAAAACGATCCCTGGCACCACATTTGTGGCTTGCTCATCCTTTTATCGGACCAAACCAATGGGGCCTCAGGATCAACCTGATTACCTCAACCTTGCCGTCGCTCTGGAGACTCAGTTACCGGCAGAAACTTTGCTTGATCACACTCAGGCAATAGAACTGGCGCAAGGTCGTGTCCGTAAAGATGAGCGCTGGGGGCCAAGAACGCTTGATCTCGATATCATGTTGTTTGGCGATCACATCATTAATACTGAACGACTGACTGTTCCTCATTACGGTTTAAAACAACGCGAATTTATGCTTTACCCGCTTGCAGAAATTGCACCGGATCTTGTGTTTCCCGATGGAGAAACACTGGCGGAACGATTAAAACAAGTTCCAGAAAATGGCCTGACGTTTTGGTTAAGCTAGTACAGTTTTTAATGTGGCCGATTTCTGGATAATCAGAGCCTATCTTCTTGGGCATTTTTTGGATAACCCAATGGGATAGGCTCTCACCATTCAGGAGATAATAATGAAACCAACAACCCTGTCTGACCTGCGTCAATTAAAGAAAGAGAAACGCAAGTTCGCGACTATCACAGCTTACGATGCCAGTTTCGCCCGCCTTTTCACCGAACAGGGCATTAATGTCATGTTAATTGGCGACTCACTCGGTATGACCGTGCAGGGATTCGATTCAACCTTACCCGTTACCGTTGAAGATATTTCTTACCATACCCGAAGCGTTCGCGCAGGCTCTCCCCACGCTTTCCTTATCGCGGACATGCCTTTCATGAGCTATGCCACCCCGGAGCAAAGTTTTGACAATGCCGCCGTATTGATGCGCTCAGGGGCCAATATGGTCAAAATTGAAGGTGGAGATTGGTTGTGCGATACCGTCAGAATGCTGGCTGAACGCGCCGTCCCTGTCTGTGTTCACATGGGTTTAATGCCACAATCAGTTAATGTCCTCGGCGGCTACAAAGTTCAAGGGCGCGATGAAGCCTCTGCCCAGAAATTACTTAACGACGCCATTGCCTTGGAAAAAGCAGGAGCACAGTTATTGCTACTGGAATGTGTGCCGACCAAATTGGCGAAACGTATCACTGAAACGCTGGAAATTCC
Organism: Xenorhabdus littoralis; assembly: GCF_033949345.1. NCBI lineage: Bacteria > Pseudomonadati > Pseudomonadota > Gammaproteobacteria > Enterobacterales > Morganellaceae > Xenorhabdus > Xenorhabdus littoralis. The sequence continues at coordinate 72,551 of NZ_VCDP01000004.1, read as the reverse complement.
GGTCATTGGCATTGGCGCTGGCAATATGACTGACGGACAAATTCTGGTTATGCACGATGCCTTGGGCATCACAGCGAAAGCACCTAAATTTGCCAAAGACTTTCTCAAAGAAACCGGCAACATACGGGATGCCGTTAGACTGTATATTGAGCAGGTAGAAAGCGGTATCTATCCCGGCCAAGAGCACTCATTCAAGTGATGATCCCCAGCATGACTGATAATTAAAGGAGTACAGCAATGCTGATTATAGAAACGGTCCCAATCTTACGTCGTGAAATCCGCCGCTGGCGTCAGGCAGGTAAGCGTATTGCCTTCGTCCCTACGATGGGTAACCTGCATGACGGTCACATGGCATTAGTTGATACCGCCAAAGCACAAGCTGATGTCGTTATTGTCAGTATCTTCGTCAATCCGATGCAATTTGATCGAGAAGACGATCTGGTCAATTATCCACGCACATTGCAGGAAGATTGTGAAAAACTGAGTCGTCGCAATGTTGAAGTGGTTTTCGCCCCCAGCGCCAGCGAGATATATCCGCATGGCCTGAACGGTAATCAAACTTTTGTTGAAGTGCCAGAGCTTTCCCATATGCTTGAAGGTGCCAGCCGTCCGGGGCATTTCCGGGGTGTCACGACCGTTGTCAGCAAATTGTTTAATCTGATCCAGCCTGATCTGGTTTATTTCGGCGAAAAAGATTTTCAGCAATTACAGATTATCCGGAAAATGATTGCGGATATGGCTTATGAAATTATATTAGTTCCTGTGCCTATCGTTCGTGATAAAAATGGATTGGCGTTGAGTTCACGTAATAATCTCCTCTCCGCTGAAGAGAAAAAAATCGCGCCTTCGCTGAATAAAATCATGCAGCTTATGGCGGAAGAACTGAAGAATGGAGAGCGGGATATCGATAAGTTGATTCAATCATCATCTGCACGCTTACGGGCAGAAGGCTTTATGCCTGATGAATTATTTATCCGGGATGCAGAAAATCTGGCACCATTAACAGTGCAAAGCAAAAAAGCGGTGATCCTGATGACTGTATGGTTAGGACAAACGAGGTTGATTGATAATCAGCAAGTCGATTTGATTCATTGAGCTTAATCGAGGGATATAAGTATAGACAGCAAAAATAATACGTATATCCCGATTTAGTTATGCTTAAAGCGCGCCATCTTTTTTCCTCAGACACCATTCGGATGGCAGTTAAATAGGGTCAGCTTATTATACTCCACCATCATTCACCATTCACGGCGGAGTATTATTTTTACTGTGAGTACTATTTTTGCTGTTAAGTTCTGAGTCCCCGACCTGACTCAATCAAATACCAAGACAGCCAATAGAATCCAATAATAAAAGCACTCAGCATACCTAATGTCATCATAAGAGAAACATCAGCAATACCCAGAAAACCATAACGGAATCCGCTGACCATATAGACAATCGGATTAATTTTTGACACAACTTGCCAGAAAGTAGGCAACAAAGTAAGGGAATAGAATACACCGCCTAAATAAGTCAAAGGTGTCAGAACGAAGGTTGGAATAATACTGATATCATCGAACGTTTTCGCAAAAATGGCATTCAGCAGCCCTGCCAACGAAAACAAAATAGATGTTGCCAGTAAGGTAATCACCACCATACTCCATGAATGGATCTGTAACGGTACAAACAATAGTGATACTAATGTCACCAGAATCCCGACACACACGCCACGGGCCACTCCGCCACCAACAAATCCCGCAATGATGATATGAGTCGGAACCGGGGCAACCAGTACTTCTTCAATGCTGCGTTGGAATTTAGCGCCAAAGAAAGAAGAGGAAACGTTAGCATAGGAATTGGTGATCACTGACATCATTATCAACCCAGGCACAATAAAGTGCATGTAACCGACCCCACCCATTTCACCAATACGGGAACCCACTAAATTGCCGAATATGACAAAATAAAGGGACATTGTGATCACTGGCGGCAATAACGTCTGTACCCAGATGCGACCAAAGCGGTTGATTTCTTTAATCCAGATAGTTTTAAGAGCCACCCAGTACAGTTGGATCATTATTTATCTCCTTGATTATTATGGGTCAAGTCAACAAACAGCTCTTCCAAACGATTCGCTTTATTGCGCATGCTGCTGATTTGAATACCTTGTGTACTTAATTGGGAGAAAATATCATTCAATCCCTGACCGCGTTTTACATCCACTTCCAACGTGGCTGAGTCAATCAGGCGATAATCATAACCATCAACGATAGGCACTGAGCCTTCCGGTGTTAAATCGAGCAAGAACGTCTCACACTCAAGTTGGCTGAGCAAATCTTTCATGCTGGTGTTCTCGACCAAATCACCATGCTGAATAATGCCAATGTTACGACATAGCATTTCGGCTTCTTCCAGATAGTGCGTTGTCAGAATGATCGTAGTTCCCTGCGCATTCAATTCCCTTAAAAAGTCCCACATGGATCGGCGCAGTTCGATATCCACACCTGCTGTTGGTTCATCAAGGATTAACAACTTTGGCTGATGCATCAGGGCACGGGCAATCATCAGACGCCGCTTCATGCCACCAGATAAACGGATAGCCCGTTCGTTGCGCTTTTCCCATAAATCCAACTGAGTAAGGTAAGTTTCAGCTCTTTCTTGTGCTAAATCACGGGGAACACCATAGTATCCGGCCTGATTCAATACAATCTGAATCACTGTCTCGAACTGATTGAAATTAAATTCCTGCGGAACAAGCCCCAGTTGCCGTTTAGCATTGACAAGATCTGTATCAATATCGTAGCCAAACACCTTAACCTTACCGCTGCTTTTATTGACCAAGGAACTAATAATACCAATCGTAGTGGATTTCCCCGCACCATTTGGTCCCAGAAGTGCGTAAAAATCGCCAGTTTCTACACGCAAATCAATTCCCCGCAGCGCCTTCACTCCACCTGCATAGGTTTTCGTGAGCTGCGTCAATTCCAGTGCATAAGCCATAAGTAAGAAACACCTTTAATTTTTGCTATTTTTGAGTGCGAGATAGAAATTATGCCATTATTTTTCCTGTCTTTCTTCGCAATGACAGGCATCAAATAAAAAACATTCTTCAATTAAATATTAAGTTCTTAATTAATGTTGTATATGATTCTATCTCAAAAATGTTGCCAGGCTATTAGTTATGATGAGAAAAATTGAAGAGCTGTTTGCCAGGAACAAACAGTGGTCAAAGTCTGTAAATGAAGAAAATCCACATTTCTTCAAAGACTTATCAAAAGCACAAACACCCCATTTCCTGTGGATTGGCTGTTCTGATAGCCGAGTCCCTGCCGAGAAGTTGATTGATGCCGCACCCGGCGATCTTTTTGTTCACCGAAATGTCGCTAATCTTGTTATCCATACTGATTTAAACTGTTTATCCGTCGTACAGTATGCTGTGGATGTCTTACAAGTTGAACACATCATCATTTGTGGTCACTACGGCTGTGGGGGTATTGAATCCGCTGTGAATGGCACTGAATTGGGTTTAATCAATAACTGGCTGCTCCACATTCGTGATTTGTGGTACAAGCACAGCTCCATGCTCGGCGAGTTATCTCCTAATGACCGGCTGAACCGCTTGTGCGAATTGAATGTAATCGAACAAGTTTATAATCTCGGCCACTCAACCATCATGCAATCTGCGTGGAAACGCGGTCAGAAAGTGATGATCCACGGTTGGGTGTACGGCTTGAAAGACGGTGAATTACATGATCTGGATATCACGGCTGACAGCCGTGAAAAGCTGGAACTGAATTATCGCCAGGCTATCTCTAAACTGTCTCAAACCAAATAACAGCATCAGCTGAAAAAACAAATGGCAGCCTTTTTGCTGCCATTTGCTCACTGCACTACAGATAACTTCTGCTTACAGCAAAAATTAATCTTCCAGCAAAGTAACATGCCCAATATAAGACAGGTGGCGGTAATGCTGTGCATAATCAATGCCATAACCCACCACAAACTTATCTTCAATCGCATAACCAACCCACTCAACTGGAACATCAACTTCACGACGAGATGGTTTGTTCAGCAGAGTACAAATCGCCAGTGAGTTTGGTTCACGCAGTCCCAAAATCTCACGGATTTTGTTCAGTGTATTGCCTGAGTCGATAATATCTTCAACGAGCAACACGTCTTTACCACGAATGTCTTCATCAAGATCCTTGAGAATTTTCACATCGCGGGTAGAACTCATCTCATTGCCATAGCTGGATGCAGTCATAAAATCCACTTCGTGGGGAATCTGTATTTCACGGCATAGATCTGCCATAAAAATAAATGATCCTCTTAGCAGACCAACCAGTACCAACTCACGATCGCTATTGCGATAATGTTCTGTGATCTGTTTTCCCAGCTCAGCGACACGTTGCTTAATCTCCTGTTCGGAGATCATCACTTCTACAATATGTTTTGGTTTACTCATAACCATCTATTTTTAAACAAAAATTAAAATAAAATCATGTGTCTTTTTACGAAAAGTGATACACCGATTGATATACCGTTCACCACACAAAGACGCACACACACAACAACATGAGAACAAAATATTTTGCAAAGCATATCAGAATTCACCACCTACAGTAAAAGAAGGGTTGAATCTATGACTCGTTGCCAATGAGCAGATCAGAACACTAAACGTTCTGGACTTGTGATAAGAGGTTGCGACGCATTTCATCAGAAGGTATTAAAGATTGCGGTGACGGATAACCCATTGTGCCACCTCATCAAAACAAACAACACAATAGGTAATGAGATGAGGTGACTATTTCCCTGATGTTTTCCGGTATTAGAATAATTATTTTGATGATTTATCGCGAACTTTACGCTCAATAAGATCACCGTCCATATCAAAATAACGGCTAGGCCAGATTTCAGACGGATGAATGTTGAGATAATTAGCGATAATCCATTCGCCTTTAGGCCAAGGACGTGACAGCGTGTTAGCTAGTGTGGAAGAACTCAGTCCTGCTTCACGGGATACTGCCGCTAAGGTTGTACCACGTTTACGTAATGCAGCAATAATATCGGCTTGATGCCAGTCGTTTCTGATGTTATTCATTCCTGCTACCCCTTCCATTAATTGAGAAAATTGATGGTGGTGATTCAGACAGGGTTCGCAGTACCGGTAGCTACCTTCCGGCGAGGCCGAGGCCTCCCCCGCCTGAACCACCATTGAAAAGGCGATAACAGGCACACTGGTAGAAAAATCCTACCAGTGGGTAGCTATATACAAGGCTGCGAAACCTTACCATTGGATTTTGCCAATGGCGCGGTTACTTTAACTGATTGGTTTATCTGACTCAATAACTGAATCACTAATACCAACCACTAACTCAGCCTCAATTCAATAAGTTAGGCGCTTTACTGGCTTTATTTGCTGCCCATTCATCAACCTCTTTTGCCATCCATAACATAGAACGGATACCCAACCTGCGAGGTTTAGGAAAATTCCCCTGCCGAATCAAATGATCGATTTGTGATTTTTCCAATCCAGTCTTTTTCATCACATAGTCCAGACGAATGAACGTCAGGGTATCCATCATGCCATACCTCCCTGACTATAAACCCTCTCCACATAACGCCCGCGACCATCGCCATGCCCTAAATCCATTGAGACCAATGCTCGTGCTTCTTGGCGGCTAAAGCCATTTTGTTGGTAAAACGCCAGTGCATCCTGTGCCCACGCATAACGCAAACTGTGGGGAGAATGGCAGCCCGTTAAACCAATCCTTGTGGTATTGGTTCGCCAATAGTTCATGGCCTGTTTGAGATCCGGTTTATCAATCAACCTGCCACCTCGTTGTTCTGCAATAGCAATGGCCTGCTCTACAGCCTCTTTCACCGCAGCAACATCCAGTACACGGGTTTGTCTTGGCCGGCCGCCTTTTGTACCGAAAACAATATGAAGTTTCGGTTCTGGTTGTTCTAACTGCTTCCGCCAACTTTTCAGTGAGGCACTACATTGCACCGCTTCCTGAGAACGTAGCCCCATCAAGCGGGCAAGTTTCAATGTGACTGCAAATCCGGCATCACGCTCAAGGGCTTTCTGATACACAGTCTGAAACGTGGCATCAAGGATCGCCTGCTTCGTTCCGGCGCGGCTGGCTCCATTTAATCCCAACGCCTTATTGCTCAAACGCGGAGAGGCTTCCAATTTCTCCCGACCAGCCATACGGAAAATATTACGCAGCGCAGACATTTCATTCTGTACTGTTCGTTTAGCAGTACCCTGAGATAAACGGGCATCAACATAATGTTCCACATGTTTGGCTTTTAAATGGCTGAGGCTTTTAACCTGAATATTCAGGCTCAATAACAACGCGCCCAAACGCCCTGCAATCCGAATGCGGTCGTGACAGGTTTTATGGCTACCACCACCCTGCCGGGCAAAAAATTTTAATTCCTTAATCAATCGGCTCATCTGATTCCCCTACTTAACCTTTCAACATGCAATCTCTGGCGCGCGACAGTGCTGACAAAGCAGGAAATGCCTGCTTTATCCTTGACGGATATCTGTGCGCCAGAGTGAACGCGAGTTGAGGTATTGCGGGGTATCGGTTGAGTACACGGTACTGCCGCCTGTATAAACAGGTCATCCCCACCGGCAAAAAGCCAGCCTCGATATCGTCAAGCTCTCCTTTTGATGCTTTTTCAATCTATAAAATGCAGTGTCAGATTCACTGCGCTGTTAAGCAGGCATGAGCCTGTCATCGTCATGTTGTCCTTTTGCTGCGGCGTCACTTTCAGCGATAAATCCGCAAAAAGTGACGCCTTAAGTCCGCAAACAGTCAGCAAAAGTAGTGCAAGCGTTGAAATGCCAATAGGCACAGCAAAACGCCGCAAGGTTAAGGATCAAACGGTAGCAATAGGCTAATTGTTTAGGTGTAGAAAAGCCGCCCGCTAAATATTTCAAGCAGACATAGCTAAACATGAGCGAAATGCGTGAAAGCAATCCTGCTCATTGAGGTGAAATGAGATCGAGATGTAACTCAACCCCATAGTGCGTAAGGCTGATGGGTTTTATCACCTGACGCTAATGTGAAAAGTAAGCAAATATTCTTGCTTACCTAAGAGTGGATCTTCCCCACCCTGAAGCCAGCTACGAAAGGTAATGAAAATCACAACCTAACGCGCCTAAGTACCGTTGGTACTCTATTTAGTTAAAAAGACCTTCATCGCCGGACGGTGGGTTATGTGTCCGGCGATATCTGCTTCCAAAGGTGCGCAGATGTACCGCAATTCTTGCTCTCCCTTTCAGGCTACGGGAGTTTTCTAGTCGCTCGAAAGCGCTTCCTCTCAGACTATGGAAACATTGGTGACCATCGATGATGGTGATTAAACAAAATCAGATTATCGAATTATCTTAAGCGTTGCAATAAGAAAGTCCATAAGAACATTGCCTCAATATTATATTGAAGTAATGTTCATGCTTATTATCAAGATTGCACCATTCTATTTTTCACTCTGCAGTAACATAAAAGCTGATTGTAGGTGTGACTTTAAGAATCTCACATTTAATTTTCAATGTTGATTATTGCATTACATTATATTTTCTAAAATTATAGTTTTATTATTTTTGGGGAAATCACTTTTTAATCAACTTCATAAATATTAGTATTAGTTTTTTCTCATTCATAAGGAAAAGTGTATGCCTGTTTGCTCCCAATCATCATTCCTAAAAAAATTCGAAGAACCACTTATTTTCAAAGAGGCTGACTCTACACAAGGAAAACCAACTTTAATTACAGCAAACCTAAAAGATAGCCCAGTTATCATAAAATACTGGCCACATGAATCTCACGGACCATCAGACATTCTTGAAGATATCTGGCTGTATGAAATTCGTCAATTACGTCGACTAAAAGGTTATCCCGGACTAGGAGACTATATCGCTAACTTAATCGATGCAGGCAAAGATGAATGTGGTTTTTACCTTGTTCTTGATGCAGGTAATCGCCTACCTTTATCTAACTTTCTTCAAAGCTCAATGCAAAAAAAAACGTTGTCTATACATTGGCTTAAAACACTAAAAGTACCGCAAAGAAGAATCCGTTTCTGGAATAATATTATCCGTGTAATTAATGCTCTTCAATTGCTACACTCACAAGGACTATTACATCGCCATCTAGATGAAGACGCCATACTGACAGATCCTCATTCATCAGATTCTGATTTTCAATTAACTGGTTTTGAATGGTCCATTCGAGTACAGACCATGTCTGGATTTAATACTTCTGGCTCTCCATCAGAGTCAATTAAATCTGGGAGAGTATATTCTTTTCTAACCGATTGGGCTGATTTAGGAAGATTAATTGCAAAAATACTTAAGTTAGATATCCTAACTTTAAGAAATCTTACTATTCCTATCAAACAGTTAGTTGATGAAAGTGGCCTTACGCTTGATGAAATCACATTAATTCGTGGATTATTAGGGGATCTAAAACTACAAGCAAATATACCCCGTGAAAGTATAGATGGCAATATGATTATCACACAAGTTAAAGATATAATTACTTCATTAACTTCGTTACTATCTTCTGATGATTCAAATTTAGATATTATAATCCATCTTAATACAAATACTCCACGTAACTTAACACCATTAAAAAAATCATCTGTTTTTATCGCCATTCAACACATATATAAAAAATTATACGACGTAAATTTGGGAGAAAATGATACAAGTGAATGTATTAAATTTGTAGCCTCTGATTTACGCAATGATCCTCGTATTGTCATATTACCTTCACCAGAAGGAGAAAATGAAGAACTTCTTCTTTTGGGAAGTCATTTGACTTACATACTCACTAAGCATCAGAGAAAACATGGAGAAGCTAATTGGGACGCAGCTTTCTGTCATTCAGCTTATATTGATCCCCCTAAAGAATTACGTAGTAACTGTGAGTTAGCTAAACTCAGCCACTATACTTTCCATTATTACACTCCTTCACAATACAGAACAAAACAGCAAAGCTCATCCCGCTCTTGGGATGACGTGATTATCTCACTACATAAAAACCAAGAAGAAGATATCAATAAACAAAAGATTATCGATGGCTTTTCAGCCTATCACTTGACTGAAATTGCATATGCTAAATCAGAAATATATCCTGTTTCACTTGTCAGTTTTGAAAAAAATAAAGATGATTATTCACTCTACAATGTGATTTTAAAAAACACCCAAGATCATGATGTACAAGCAATTTCCCGCTCTTTGGGACTTAAATCACCAGCTAAACGTGTTGATGAGAAACTGAAAAGTGAGACAAGTGATTCATTTAGTTGGATACTTGTAAGTAATGCAAATTTCATTGATGAGGAAGAAATTGTATTGGAATTTCAGAAAATTGATTCTCAGCCAGATGGAGAATCATTCTATTGTTTCACTACTACCTCATCACCTCCTGATTATAATAAATATTACATCATTCCCCTATCAGTACAGGGAACCACAAGCCAGTTAAATCGTAGAGCTTCAGCTATTGATGCATTAAGTAACCATGCTGAATTGATAGGGATGCTATCCAATCCATACTCAGGAAGTACTCTTCTTCAAGAGGGTTGGGAAAAACATAAAGCATTTGATTCACTAGATTTTTCTAAGCAAGAAGCTTTTATTAATGTAATAAAAACATTACCTCTATATTTAGTTCAAGGTCCTCCTGGTGTAGGTAAAACTTTTCTTGTTACCGCATTAATGCAGCAAATATTTTCTCAGGAAACAGAAAGCCGAGTTCTTTTAACCGCGCAAGGTCATTCAACTGTTCAGCATCTTTATCATGAAGTTATGAATTACTTAAACAATTCTGTTGATACAAAAAATCCACCTTTGATTGTCAGTTGCATAAAAACGAAAGGTCAGAATAACAGTGAATCAGATTCGTTAGCAGAATTAGATTTACAAATACAATCATATCTCAAGTTACTTATAGAAAGCTCATTTTTTCAAAAAATAAAATCAAATTCAGCCAAAGAAAAAATTATTGCCATGAGTGATGATAGTGCTCGTTCTTCCCGAAATCCTTTAGCTTCACAACTCCTGAAAGCAGCTAATATCGTCTTTACTACAACAAACTCCCGACAAGTAGAAGAATTGATTAATGCTCGTTCGCAATTTGATTGGTCAATAATGGAAGAAACTGGAAAAGTGACAGGTATAGAGCTATTAAGTCCTTTGCTATTATCATATCGTCGCTTGATGATAGGAGATCATAAACAACTTCCTCCTTATGCAGCTAAAGAAATGAAAAAAATTCTTGAGGATCCTAAACGATTACACAACGCACTAAAAATCGGAACAGATGTTTACAATAATTCTTTGAAAGGTCAAATAATTAAGTCACGTTTTACTGATGAGTTTGTTCAGTCTCTCAATGAAGAACAACTTAATAACCTTTGTAAAGATTCATTGAGACTACATCTTTTATTTGAAAACCTAATTTTTGAAGAAGAAAAAACCCTTGAAAAGTCAATAAAACATTTTGGTTCTGATATTCATCATCAACCTATTGCTAGTATGTTATCTATACAGCATCGTATGCATCCAAATATTGCAGCCCTAATCTCTCGTGTTTTTTATAACGAAAAACTTTATACAGAAAAAAATAAAACTGAATTTTACCTCCAAACTCCTAGTCAACGGCCTTTCATTTTCAGAGAAATTGATTCAGCATCAACTGAACCAGCAATTATCTGGATTGAAACACCAGATAGACAATCTAATCGCCACTGTAAAGCAGGAGAAAGTTATCCTCGTTGGCAAAATAAATACGAGTGCAATATCATAATGACATTATTGAGTAAGCTCTCTGTATCTACTCAAATAGAAAAAAAACCAAAGCTTGCCATTCTATCACCATATACTCAACAAGTAAGGTTGTTATCGAAAGAAATTGAGAAAAAAACGGCTAGAGAAGAGCTTGCAAATCTATCAAAATTTGATCGCCCCGATGACCATATGTCATTTTGCAGCACAGTAGATAGTTTTCAAGGAGCAGAAGCTGATCTTGTCATTGTATCTTTAGTAAGAAATAATCATCATTCATATGGTATAACCGCATTAGGCTTTTTATTAGATAGCCAACGAATGAATGTGTTACTAAGTAGAGCAAAGTATCAAATGATTCTCGTTGGATCACTTCAATTCCTGCATCATTGGGCAAAAAAAATAAAAAAAGAACAAGTAGATAAAGGAAATCACTCTCATGCTTTTATTGTGAAACTTGTAGATACACTCATGGAATATAAAACACAGGGAATTATGAAGTGCATCCCTGCAGAGATTCTTCTACCTGATACATCCAAAATTAACTTATCCATTTCCCCAAAAAAAGTAAAAAAAAATAAAAAGGGATTACGCTCATGAGAAAAGAAAATATCTTTGTTCTCGTAAAATTCGGTTATGGTATTCATCGTTTTAAAATAGTGAAAAGTCGTAAATGGGGGGCAATAGATCACGCAATTCTACAGTATATTACACAACAAGCTTGTACTTCACGTATGCTTGCTGAAGTATCTAATTTGCCAAGACAGTTAATAACAGAAATTGTTATTCCACTAATGCAAGTCGGTTGGGTTGAAATTATGCATAATGAAAATGGATATTTTTTCCAAGCTACATCGAGAGGGATGGCAGTTGCAACGTATGAAGATCTACCATCTGACAGCGAGCCTATGAGCCGGTTAAGAAGTTTTCTAATTGACCCTATCACACTTGAATGTTATCGATTGGAACGTAAACAAAAAAAACAACCCTTTAAAGTTTATCATTTCTTACGAGCACAAGATTTACTCAATGAATATAAAGGATCAGTTACTGAATTAAAAGTAGACTCTTCATACAGTCCTGAGTTATCGGATATTTTTCACTGTGTGGCTAATCGTAATGAAGAAGTGAACGGCTTTGATGGAGGCATAATAAAGAAAAGCTATTCTGACTCCGTAAAATATGCTATCGCTGTTGTTGACAGAGAAGATAACATACAAGGAGTACCTGAAATTTCAAAAGAACTCAGAGATGCGATATTGAAAGCAGCAAATATTCAGAGGGAAAGGTTTCAATTACTAGGTATTATAAACGGAAAAAACATACCCGAGCTAATCAGTTATGAAACAAAATCCATAAATCGTCCATTCCCTTATCACAATATAAAAGATTCTGAAGTTGATTTAATCCTTGGAGGCACTCAGCACTATCAACATTTAATTAATACAATTGATAACGCATTTTCACGGATAATTATTCATTCAACTTTCATTAATGAAAAAAATATTGATGATCTCTTTTTGAAATTGTTATCTGCAGCTCGGCGCTCTATCCAAATTGATGTTCTTTGGGGACAGACAGAACCAGAAGAATCGAAAAAGTTTATCGCTTACCAAAAAATAATTGATAAACTTGATTCACTTCAAAAACAGATCAACCGAGAAGGTTTGGCTACTCAATTTCGCTTTCATCTTAATCCAACTCAGTCTCACGCAAAATTTCTTATAACTAATTGGAGTGAGGATGATTGGTCTGTTACTTTTGGTTCCTGCAATTGGCTATCATCTAGTTTTAATCGATTTGAATCGTCTGTATGTATTCATAACCAATCTGTGGTATCAAATGCCCTTAGTATTGCTTCAAGGCTCGCCATGGAAGATCAAGGGCTAACGAATGATTTGAGCCGTGACCTAGCCATACTTTCTACACTACTCAAAAAACACAATCCTCCATCTGATTTTCTCCACGAAGATAACACTGTTAAAATTCAATTAATAACATCTAATATGCACCATGATCTAGCAAAAACAGCAAGTGATGAAGCACAAAAGGATATTTTTGTTTGTAGTCATCGCATTAGTTTTGCTGGAGAACGTCCAATTCTGACTCCACTGAAAGCAGCACTTAATGACACGCCTTCACTTACAGTGAAAGTTGTTTATGGACGTACTAGCGGTACAATGCGGAATGCTGATATGCCAGAGCTAAAAGACACTTTATGTGAGGATGGGTTTCATATAATAAAAGCTGAAGACCCTCAAATCCATGCAAAAATATTGACTTGGGATAATGATAATGTAGTCATTACAAGTCTTAACTGGCTTTCTGCTTCAGCAGTGGGTGACATATATGATGAAATTGGTGTTTATTTGAAAGGGAAAGAACTTGCATCACAGGTAAAAAAAGCATTCACTCAGCTTTATGGAAATAAAGAGTAATCTATTATTAATTGAATAATACCTGTTTGCAGTTTTGCAATGTGCCTTTCTTTAAAAAGTAAAAAAGCGCTTAGGATTGAATCTATAGCGCTTTTTTTGATGTATTATTCCAATCTACTGATAATTGCATATATTAACCTAAGCATACATCAAACAGGAATACTGACGCGCTGCGCTTGTCTTCTCTGGCATGTCTGGCTAATACATTAACCAGACATGCCAGAGAGTTGAAAAACACTACACCAGCCAGAAAAGCCATCTTTATTTAACCCCACCCTATTAAAGAATTATGGATAAAACTGTTCACCCTATTCACCATTAATTATTCTTATTTAAATTCAATTAATTAAATGGTGATAACTTAAAATCAGTCTCTTCATCACTCTTCATATAAACCCCCACCAAAATTCAGAAAAAGGTGAATAGAATGAATACTTATGAATAGTAAAAAATAACTATTCACCCTATGAAAGCTTAAAATATCAGGCTTCAATCAAAGGGTGAATAGTGATGAACAGTTTTTCAGGTTTTCTTTAGATAAGAATAGTGGAGAGAATTATTCTTCTGGCGGGTCTTTCCTTGTTAGCTTTGGCATCCATTCATTGGCGTTTTCGATATTCAGGCTCATATTGCTACAAATGCCTTGTTTGCTTTTCTTACGCAGATAAGGCAAACCATACTCTGCCAATGCTCCCGGCATATCCATACCGAATCGGGTAACGGAAACAGGTTTATTCAGATTGTTGCCTTTCATATAAGCAAGGTAGGCGTGATAAAGATACTTACGGGGATTAAACGGCATAATTTCCGCATTACCGATTAACATGCCATCAGCTTCATCGGAAGCAATCAGATAACCGCAAAAATCCACTAAGGAATCTGTGCCTCGTTTGATATCTAGCGCTTCTTCAGATTTCTGTTGCTCCGCCAGTAAACGCCTTGCTTCTTTCGGGTCAGCAAATCGATGAAGTAAGTACTGGATAATTACGGGCAATTCCGCTGCTATTTTGTCTCGCAGAAATGGATCACGTTCATGTTCAGGCACCACTTCGGAAAAGTTGAAAATCACCCGACGCCGTGACACCCCGCCACTGCGATCACTGAAACTCATTGCGTTATTATTCACTGCTAACACCACAGCAGGAATGCGGGTTGAATAAGGCTGCTTATGCTTAGGGTCAATGGAAACCTCATCCCCGCCTGTAATTGCTTTAATGCCTGAACCATCACCTACATAGCGAGTTTGATCAGGCAAAATGATGAGTGAGTAGCCCACAATCAGTGCCCTGTCCCGTGCGTTTTCCAGTGCAGACATGTTTGCTGATACAGTATTCCCTTTGCCTGCCAGCATAGTACAGATTTCAGCAAAGATACTTTTGCCACTGCCTCCGGCTCCAGTCACTTCCAAAAAAAGCTGCCAGTCGTAGCGGTTCGCCAGAACCATGAACAGCGCTGCCAATACCCGATCTGACTTGTTCTCACAATTGGCTACTGCTCGATTGAGCCAACGCCAAAAATACGGAGCATGATCTTTCATGTTTCCCCCCGAAACAGAGGTTTTGAACACCACATCACTGGCAAGCAGCAACCAGTCATTTTTGCTATGAGGCCGGAACTGGCACGTTTTCAGGTCAAACACCCCATTACTGAACCCGATTAAATGACGTTCTGGCGGTAGCATCATGGGAAGCTGTAATTTCAGGGCATCTACAGCCGAACGAATCCCGTTGGGAGAATAGGGCGCTTTTACCTCAATAAAAGCAGCGACCATTTCCCGCTGTAAGTCGCGATCACTGACCGGGCGCCAAACAATACCGTCATAGTGATGAACCATTTCCGAAGTACCATCCAATGCCAAATCACCATCATAGCGTTCAAGTAAGACTTCCCCGCGCTGACTGGCTCCCATCTGGCATAATGTCGGTTTAACGGATTTCTCATTTTTCGGTTTATTTACTGGTTTTTCTTTCACTGACTCCGGCTGATAAAGCCCCTGATAAAACGCCTGTTTTGCCATGTCTACACCGTTTTGTTGGCGATAATCGTCCCAGTCAGCTTTGACATTACCCGGTGGTAATGTGACCCAACCATCCACCGCAAGGGCGGCTCTTTCTGCCGAGATCTTGCCAACATTCTTTTTGGGTTTGCCGTCTTTACCCAGCTTGCCCGGTTCGTACCAGTCTTTATCTGCTGCAATGATGATTTTTGCGTCCTGCCAACGTTCCCGAACGGCTTTGGCAACAGGAAATAAATTTCCCTCATCCAGTGCGGCCAGAACCAGACCGTTATATAACTGACTGATCGTCAGCGCCGTGGCGTAGCCCTCTGTAATCAACACCGTGTCCGGTTGTTCTTCCAGTGCTGACAGAAGAATAAACGATCCCTTCTTTTGGCTGCCGAATAGCAATTTTTTCTCGCCATCCGGCCTGATAAGCTGCGCTCCGGTAACTTCGCCTTCGGTACTTTGCAAAATCAGTAGCAAAGAACCATCTTCAAGCAATCGCTGATTGGGGCATTGCAGCCCCTTTGTGGCCAGATATTGGGAATGTCCTGTGACAGATTTAGCCATCAATGCTGCCACTTTTTCAGCAATCGGCTGTGTTGTGTAAATGGTTTCTTTGGCTGGCTTGGGTTCTGGCAAAGGCAACGCCAGCACGTCAGCAATAACTTTTGCCGCCTCAGTGATGGAGATCCCTTTGGTTCTTGCGACTAAATCCAGCCCATCCCCATATTTTGGCTCGTCACATTGGCGGCAATGCCAGTTGCCATTATGGTGATCATCAATAAAGTGGAAACGGTCAGTACCTCCACAGATAGGACAAGCGCCATGTTTACCCTTTGCCGGAACGTCAACGCCACAAGCGGGCAGCAGACTTTCCCAATGGCACATCGCGGATTCTTTTACAGTCTGGATAAGATCGAGCGGTTTTTGACGGATGTTAGATCCATATAAAGATGTGTGACTCATGATTCATTCCTTATAAACCGCCGCCTGAAGCGCATGATAAATTTCCTGATTGATATCACATGCCAGCGCAATCAGATTATTTAAGTCGATTGAACACTCATCTTTGGCTTTTTCGAGAATGACGTAAAATAAAGAGGTAGCCAGACCAGATTGGTGCATAGCTTGAGCCAGTGAAACAGGCTGCTTACGCATAATGCACCCCCTGAAAGCGAGTTTCGGGGACAACAAATACATCAAGGCATGTAAATTTAAGGCGAGTTTGGGTATGCTGTATGTCAGCCATCATCGTTACCTGAATTAACGGTTGTTGGTTAGACGCCTCGACAGTGTTTGCCGCACTTCGGGGCGTTGCTTTTTGTAGATATACGTACTTAATTACTTTATATTGGTACGTACCGACACTATTCACCCTAACACACTGGTACATACCAATGCAAGACAATAAGACTAAAAAACCATTCGAGAGATCAGGCAGCACAAAAAAGAATATTCGTTTTGAAGATGAGCTACTTGTACAAATCGAATCCGTTGCAGGTAGTGGTAATTTCAGTGCCTGGGTTAAAGATGCCTGCCGGGAAAGATTGCGTAAGTTAGGTATTGAGCCTAAAGGTTGAACTATTCCATTAATTATTTGATTCATAATGTAAATAAAATGCGAGTCATCACAGAAGGTCGTCTTCTTCACACTGCCTGTTTTATATCAGGAGGCGAATTGCCCTTATCGGCAATTCGCACTATTCAGACCATTATTTGGCGTCCATACGTTTAGCCAGCCAACGTTGAGAGAACTCCGTTAATTTGGCTTTCCGTTCATGATAGCTAAGTCCTAACTCGATCAACGTAATATTTGATTGTTCCAGATATGAAAGGTGTTCAAGTTGCAACTGATTCATACTGTCACGCGGTTGACCAACAATATTATTTGCCTTAGCCCACTGTTTAGCAGTCACTCCCCCTAAAACCATACGATTCAACATATTACTTTCTGTGCTGTAATGCCGGTTATCTGTCTTTTTCCCTAACTCGGCTCTTGCCAGCTCCAATACAGCACACATTGGTTTGTGGTAATTAGCTGCTTTGATACGTGCCTGCAATTTGTGCCTTAGCTGTTGTGTTACTTTGGGAGCGATACGCTGTAAGGCTTGTTCACACTCAATAAAATAGAGTCGTGCCGATTTGCCCTGTTCATTACGCTCAACCATCGACAACTCTTTAGCCATATTCAGGCTGATAATATAATCTGAGCCGGGGCGACCACCTTTAGAGGTTTTCCCCTGTTTTGGGGAAAACTGTGTATTATTTACACTTCCTTGTTTTGGTGTGATCAAACCGTCAAGAACAATATAATCAGTACCTTCTACAAAACCATATTTCTTAATTCTGTCTTTGAGCCACGTTGTAAAATCTCGTCTGACTTTCAGATATTCATATAGTTTTTTCGCGCTAATTGCCTGTATTTCTTTACCACCAATATTATGAATCGATACGGGAAGCATTTCTGAGAATTGTTTAATTTCCTGATTTTTGGCGTAAGAGTGCCCACCACGGTTATTAACCATGTTTGATTTCATTATTCTTTTTCCTGTTTATTTAAATTTAATAGTAAGCCGTCGCGACAACGTTATTAGTCTGCAAAACATTTCACGCAAATACACGCAAAACTGAATTCACCGAGAACTTATCTACAAAACAAGATCATTTGCGTGCATTTGCAGATTAACCATGCTAATCCGATTTCCTGCTATATGGATTATTAACATTATCTACTGCTGGCAGGTTACGAACCCAATACAACAAATCACTCAGAAGCCAGGCACAGGAATTACGTCCCAAAGGTTTACGGGCGGGAAAACGCCCTTCTTTTTCCAAACACCATGCAGTCGTTCGAGAGATAGATGTAATATGTTGGCGTTCTTTTTCCCGAACAAGGCGATCGTATTGTTCCCCATATTCCATCAAGATAGTACGGCGTTCTTCTGGTGTAGGTGTGTGATATTGATTTGACATCCAGATCCTCCTTTCTTGTATTGTCAGAAGTATTCTAGAGTTTCAATCAGATACATTCATCCCGTTGTAAGGCTTATAGCGGGATGAGTTAATATAGAAAGGGGGTTGTATGGTTACACAACCCTTTGTATGAGTTACAACGGGTTACTTCCTGTCATTAGGGGATTTATGTGCATTACTCAAAATTGTTGCAATTTTATCTTCAGTCTTGATTGTCAATTCATGATTGGGAAATAAAAAAGGTCGGCTGATAATTTCTCTCGCCCATGCAGCAAAATTTATTGAACCATCTGCTTTTCGGCACTCTTGATCAAATACAGTTGGACAATCTTCTCTAAACCGCATTGCAGCCATTAGTACTTGTTCTCTATTCTTAGCATGCCTTTCTGCTGTATGATGTGGTTCTTTAATTTTATCATTGTCTTTTTTATCAATAAGAACATCATAATGTTGTACGATATCGAGGGAATTTAAATCATATTCCTTTTCAATAATACGTTTTATATCAATATCTGTAATCCATAAATCTGCATGGGTTATAGCAATTTTTTCAAAATTATCACGATCTATAATCCCATCAAAATCACCATTATCTTCTAATGCGTGAACCTTAGTAGAGAGATTTTCATCCATGACAAATTGCATATTTGGCATATCTTTTGTTGGTGAACAAGGTGTAAACTCTGTTCCATCAATATAAGCAATGCCATTATTCTCAATATCTTCTAAGGATCTGTTTATTCTCCATAAGCCATAAGCTCTCCCGATTGCACAAGAATGATTTTCTATTACACCATTATTACTCTCATCCCCATTAAAGTATGGATAAACAGCAGCCTCGCCATTATCTTGAATATAAATATTATCAAATTTATAAAAAGAGTAAGGTGTTAAGTTTTTTACAAGATTATTGGCAATTGTCCCTCCAAAAGATAACAAATCAACCCACTTATTCATTTTTTCATATGGAGATGATGCCAATAACATCCCTTGCACATTATTCAATTTTAGACATAATGATAACTTCCCATTCACACCAGCGTTAATCAGATCTGATACTTCACAGTTCAGAAAATTATCCGCCCGTTCAATCCTACAATATTTAAATGGTATTTTTATCTCAGCCATAAGATACCTTTATTATTTTGCCTTTAATATAACCACATTCTCATAATTACCCGCCAATACATCCAATCGATCGTACCATTTATTTAAGGCGTCTAACTTCTCTGATAGGTATTGGCTTTTATTGTAGATAGCCATTACTCCCGGCAAGGTGTGTCCCAATAGTAACTCAACAATATGAGGCGCAATACCAATGTCATTTAACCCTGTTGAGAATGTACGGCGCAAATCGTGCAATGTCCAAGGTTTTGCGTGATTAAGCTCCTTGTACAACCTACGCCCTTTTAATGATACTGACGCACGGGTACGATCTTCTCCTAACAATAATCCTGATTTACCCGTTTCTTTTTTTAACTCGGTCAACCAAGGGCGAATTCCCTCAGGAATTGAGCGCACTATTTTTTCACGGGTTTTGCTGTGTTCTTTAGGCACTGTCCATATCCATGACTCAAAATCCCATTCAGACCAGTGAGAAAGTCGCGCTTCAATCGTACGAGCACCAAACAAAACCAATATTTTTAATAGCCTTGAATAATAAGGCTGCTGGTCATTGCTGTAAGTACAGCGCCAAACATCCGCTAATTCAGAATCAGACAGAACGCGGTCGCGTTGTCCTGCCGGCTGCCCTACATCCTGAATAGTAAGAATAGCTAAAGCATCACTGGTGGCATAACGACGTACCTTACAAAATCTGAGAGCTTGCTTTGAAATCTGAAACATCCGTCCGGCTGTCATAGGTTGCGTTTTATTTATTTCGTCAAAACAGGCTACCCAGTGGCGGGTTTCACATCGTGCGAGAGGATAATGACCCAATCGGGGATAAATATGTTTTCTTAGCTGCGCTCTTGCGAGTTCTTCATCTGTTCTTTTTGTGCGCGCATAGTGCACTAACCAATATTCCAAAGCATCTTTAACAGTCACAGGCTTTAATGTTTCTTCTGTGCTCAATTCCAACTCCATCCTGGGATCAAAACCTTCAGCCAGCCATCTTCTGCATTGTTCACGTTTTTCTCTTGCCACCTTTAGTGACATATCAGGGTAACGGCCTAAAGTGAGGCGCTCCAAGCGACTACCACGCCCACCCAGGCGATACACAAACACCCAACTTAACTGTCCACTTTTGAAAGCCTTAATGCTCAATCCTTCACCATCAGCAATCATAGCCGGAGAATCCCTTTTAACGCCCAGCAATGCTTTTAGTTTTTTGTCACTGAGTTTGTTGGTCCCTGCCATTCGTTACCTCACCATAGTGTCTCTGTCTGAGTGATACACCGAGTGATACACCGTTCACTGTAACAATCAAAAAACAGACATTAACACTAAAACACGAAATGAGTATATCTTTTTGATATAGAAGGATAAAAAAGGAGAAAATTGAAAACGTCTGATAGGATAAAAACACGATGTTTTATGCTTCTACAATATGTTTCTTTATCAATATAACCAGTTGATTTTACTTTAAATAATCACAAATACAATCAAGCATGAATGTGATTATTTACACACCGCTCAATACCATAAGCTCACCGAGCGCATAAAATAACACTCTATGCCATCAGAACAAACCCTATTCGTTAATGCACAGTTAAATTTTTTATTAGAAGAAAAAACGCCAAATTTCACAACATTAAGAAAATAAAATTTAGCTAACAAAGATATTAATATGTTAGTTTAGGCAAAACGGTAGGAAATCAGTATAATAGAATTATGCGAAAAATTGCCTTATTCACTTACATCTTGGTTTTGTTTGGTTTCGCACAACCCGCAAAAGCCCTGTCTGAGAACGAAGCTGAAGATCTTGCTGATCTAACAGCCGTTTATATCTTCTTAAAATATGATTGCGGTTATACCCAAATCCCTGACCGTGAGATCCGGCGCACAATTATCTATTTTGCCCAACGCAACAAGTGGGATCTCAGCAATTACGACAGTCAGTTAATGGAGAAACTGAATCAATTAGGCTACAACGACCTGAAGGGAATCAATTTACCTCATGAGGTTAAATGCCGCTCACTTGCGCGAAGCTCCCTCAGTCTACTCGCCTACGTAAAATAAACCCTTTTAACACACCTCCACAGACCAATTTCGCGGTGCAACTAATCCAATAGTTGGCTATTATGTGCGCCCAATGCTTGTGAACACTATAGTGGAGGAATACCGGAACATGTCACATAAAGAAATTTGGTATGAAACATTGCATTCCAGTTTCGGTCAATATTTCACCGTTTAAAACGTCCTTTATCACGATAAAACCGAGCACCAAGACCTGATCATTTTCGAAAATGCAGAACCAGGCCGCATCATGGCTCTTGACGGTGTCGTTCAAACGACAGAACGCGATGAGTTTATCTATCATAGAAATGATGACTCATGTTCCACTATTTGCCCACGGTCAGGCCAGGAAGGTTTTGATCATTAGTGGCGGGGATGGTGGAATGCTGCGAGAAGTCTGTCGTCATCTCTATCCATTTCTGACTGCACCGATCCTGCTGGCCCGGGTGAAAGCCTATTTACTTCTGAATTTTATGAAGGTTGCGCCCGTTGCTTGAATGAAGGTGGCGTGTTTGTAGCCCAAAATGGCGTTTGTTTCCTGCAACAGGACGAAGCCGTCAATAGCCATAAAAAACTGAGTCACTATTTTGCTGACAGCAGTTTCTATCAGTCCGCTATTCCGACCTATTACGGCGGGATCATGACATTTGCATGGGCAACCCAAAATTCTATCTTGCGTCAAATGCCTCTGGAAACATTGCAACAACGTTTCAAAGATTCGGCCATAACCTGCCGTTACTACACTCCAGCCGTACATGCAGGAAGTTTTGCATTACCGCAGTACTTATTGAGTGCATTGTCTGGAAACCAATAATCACCTATCAGCCTGAAGGTGAATTAAATTGCGCAAGCTGAAATTGCACGGCTTTAACAATCTAACAAAAAGCTCGAGTTTTTGTATTTATGATATCTGTTATGCAAAAACGAACGCCGACCGCGACAATTATATCGCGTACATCGATGAACAGTATAATGCGACCCGCCTCACTGAAATTCTCAGTGAAACCTGTTCAATCATTGGTGCAAACATCCTTAATATTGCCTGCCAAGACTATGGCCCACAAGGGGCGAGCGTAACCCTTCTGATTAGTGAAGAACCCGTTGACCCCAAACTAGTGGATAATACGGAAAACCCTGGCCCACTCCCTGATTCTGTCGTCGCCCACTTGGACAAGAGCCATATCTGTTGCATACCTATCCAGAAAGTCATCCAGACGGCGGCATATGTACCTTCAGGGCAGATATTGAAGTGTCAACCTGCGGCGTTATCTCCCCACTTAAGGTACTGAATTATCTTATCCATGAATTAGAATCTGACATAGTCACTGTTTGTGGTTTTACCCGGGATATTAATGGCGTAAAACATTATATCGATCATGAAATAAATTCCATCCAGAATTATGTAACGGAAGAAATTCAATCTCAGTACCATATGATTGATGTAAATATTTTTCAGGAAAATCTATTACGGACGGAATTTACCCGACCTATAGACACTCATTCTCTATCTGACCTATTTGACTGGCAGAATATTAATCTGCCAGTCATTAAAAGATTATTCCATTTAGTCATTCCATTTTCATAAAACACAACTCTTTTTATTCTACCGGTACACTTAATTCAGTACTTGTAATAATTTCAGCACCATAAATGGTTTTCAAATAATCCAGAGATTCATTCTGATCAACTCCCGGAACACCGCAGACAGCATCAGACAATACCTTGATGTCATAACCACGAGTAAATGCACCATAGGCTGTATGCCGGACACAACAGTGAGTATGCTGCCCAGTCAGAACAACTTCTGTAACAGCATATTGATCGAAGATCTGTTCCAGACCGGTTCCATCAAAGGCACAATAAAAATGCTTGGGAGAGACAATTTCACGTTCTGAGTCAACAGGAGCCAGTGCCTCAACAACATTTGCTCCCCATGTTCCCGCTAAGGCGTGCTTTCCCCAGATCTTTATTTCTCTATCATTTGCGAGATGGGCGTCATTGGAATACACCACCAACCAATCGTGTCGTTTTCGGGCGTAGTTGATCACACGTTGGATAACCGGAATAATTTTCATCGCCCTCTCTTCATTGGCGAGAGTACCCGTTACAAAATCGTTCAACATATCAATTACGATAAGTGCTTTCATCTCAAGACCTTACTATTATTTTTACATAAGAAATCGTAAAAAGAACACATCATTCAAATACCATCAATTTTAGAAAAGATATTCTAATATACTGTTATTTATAGTGTATTTAGTATGCTAGAACCAAATGCAAACTATTTACATTTGAAATAATTTACAAACTATATATTAAAAATACACTCAATGTAACCATGTGTTTTCTTAAAAAACTCAGATTAGATAAAAACCTTAGTTATATGAAAAAGTTAAAAAAATACTTGAAATATAGTTTTATTAGATTAAAGGCATAGTTGAGATAAGATTTAGTTATTAAATGACAAAAAAATCAGATTGTTTTATCAAGCATAATAGATTAGTTTAATGAAGCAGCTGTAAACATATTCTCTCTCTGAGAAATAAAAGACTTCTATGATATTGGCAATGGAGAAGATTTTTCCTCCTTAGCGCCAATATTCACAGACATAGTAGTGCCTTGGCTTTAATGATGCTTTTATTTTTCACAACAATACAACTCAATGATAAAAAACGACAACATTTAGTCTGCTATCATTTTTAATGAAGATGTTTTTTTAATGAATAATCCCGCCACAAGCGGTGGGAACTCGCCCTAATGCATTAAATTTAGTTTCTATTTTTTTCTGAATGATAATTTATTAACAAGGAATTTCATCCTCCTAATAAGATATTTATCCGTAAATAATTCCGTGGATATATTTATATAAATATATAAATAATGTTTTTCTTTGCTATCGCATAATCTCCGGTTACATAAAACAATACACTACTATCAAAAATTGACACATTGACCATCATGGAAAACCTTCATAAATTTTCCACCCTGAAAAACAAAACCCTTAAACTTCCTTCATATAAATAACAAATAGTATAGTTAACTTATATAACAATTAAATCTGTTATACTGATTACAAATTTCAATTATTTAGTTGCACTCAGTTTTATTTATTAACATCATGATATATACATATTATTTATAATAAATACTCTACAATAAAAATGAAGATAAAAACCGCACTTATTGATGACCATGTTGTAGTTCGCTCTGGATTCGTTCAATTATTGACACTAGAAGATGATATTATGATCGTAGGTCAATACAGCAGCACCAAGGAGGCATGGCCAGACCTACTGAAAAAAAGAATTGATGTAGTGCTTATGGATATTGCCATGCCTGATGAGAGTGGACTACAACTGCTAGCACGACTACGCCCCAAATGCCCTGATTTTCACACTATCGTACTAAGTATTTATGACACTGCCTCGCTGGTGCAAAATGCTCTTGACTTAGGCGCTCGCGGCTATCTGACTAAGTGCTGTGGACCAGAAGAATTGATTCAGGCTGTGCGCACTGTCCATAAAGGAGAAATTTATCTTTGTGCTGATGCATTGAAAGCACTACGCCAAAAACCTCAAGAAATTGACGCATTACAAATACTAACTTCACGGGAAAAGGAAATCTTTAAGTTACTAATCAATGGTATTAGCGTAAAAGACATAGCCGAACAACTTGAACTAAGCCCCAAAACTGTACATGTTCATCGTGCTAATATCCTTAGTAAATTGCAGTGCGATTCGACTATTGAACTTGTTCATTATGCCTTACAACATCAAATCATTACGGGTTAGTAAATGAATTGGAAAGTACGCTTCGGTTTACAGTCTCTGTTTATATTGCATCTCTATTCAATTAATTGGATTTCACTTTGGATTATTAGTTTTTATTTACATGAGGATGGACAACAAGCCGTTCTTTTTCTGCCACAAGGACTGAGGCTGGTGCTTATGATTCTGTTATGGCGGCGTTACTTGCCATCTCTTATTATTAGTGAAATAAGCATCCTGACATGGTTAATTAACGAACAACTTATTACGAACCCCACTATACTACTTTCCCCTGTAATTAGTTTAATTACAGTTTTAATGATTCAGAAAATATGGAAACGTTATTCTCTTTATTGGCAACAAATCTCTATCCTATTAATTGGAGTAGTTATAAATAGTCTGTTACAAACTCTTTTCCTTAGTTTTTCACTATCATCTAAAGTAAACCTTTTTTTTCTCGCCTCAATCACTGGAGGTGTCCTTCTCTCCCCATTTGTTTATTTAATTCATATTTATTTATATGAATTATACGAGAAAAGTTTAAAATACAATCAAATTACAGATAATTCTCTCTATCCACAACTGCGATCATCTTTTTTAATATGGTGCTTTTTATTCAGCTTACTCGGTATCAGTGGGCATTTCTTTTTATCGCCTAAAATTGAAGGGCTTTTGTCAATTTTAGTATTTATTCCCAATGTTTTTATGGCTTATCGTTATGGCTGGCAAGGCGGTGTATTTTCTGCATTGCTAGGAAGTTTGATAGTGGCTTTTGCCCGTCAATCCAGTGGCTCCTTTAGTGAACTTCAAGAATTAGAAATATTTTTAACGACTCAAGCCTTATTAGGAATCGGACTTGGTATAGCGATCAGTCGCCAGCAACAGTTGGCAAATAATTTAAATCATTATCGTACACGATTGGAAGAAGAATTAATCTCACGCTATACCTTGATGCAAAACCTAGTACATATTGAAGAGGATATCCGCAAAAATATTGCCAGAGAATTACATGATGAAATTGGACAAAATATCACGGCAATTCAAATCCAATCTACTCTGGTAAAACGTACGGCAAACTCACCACTGATAATAAAAGCATCGGAACAAATCAAATATCTATCTCAACAAATTCATCAAGCTACCCGGCAATTACTCCGTGAACTACGTCCGCCAGCCTTAGATGAAATGTCATTCGAAGAGGCTATCCGTCATCTCGTAAATGAGTTTGCTTTCGAAGAACAAAATATTCTTTGCCAGTTTGATTATCAACTTCTGCAAGAACCAAAGAATAGTACTATCACCTTAACTCTTTATCGATTAGTTCAAGAACTACTGAATAATATCAGTAAACATGCCAACGCTAGTACCATTATGATCACATTAAAACAAAAAGAAAACTTAATTCAGCTTCAAGTCCGTGATAATGGTATTGGCATTATAGATGATAAAAAAAATACAGGACTTGGCTTAAGGGGTATTGAAGAACGAGTTCGGGCGCTTGGTGGTAATTGGAGCTTAGATACTCAACAAGGGACTCACATTGTGGTTAATTTACCAATAAATGCAGATGAGTGTATAAAATCATCAAAAATTATTTCCAACGTACTGAAATTGTAGCCTAACAGGCTGGACTATAAGACTTTATATTGCTATTTATTCACTTTTATGGAGATTTATTATGCAAACCAATAGCAATGAACAAATTTCACAAAATTATCGCTATTGGAGAAAACATCTATTGATATCAATGATTGTCGGTTATGCCGCATTTCAATTAACACGTAAAAGTTTGAATATCGCCATGCCTGAAATGCAAGTAGACTTAACACTAGGTAAGGAGGATATTGGCTGGATAGCTAGCTTATTTTATATTGCTTATGGTTGTTCAAAATTTGTGTCGGGGGTTTTCCACGATCATAGTGGTTATCGTTGGTTCATGGGCGCTGGATTAATAGTAACCGGAATACTTAATATCGTTTTTGCATTTTGCTCATCACTAACGGCATTGTTAATTGTATGGACACTAAATGGTTTCTTTCAAGGATGGGGGTGGCCTCCCTGTGCCAGGCTATTAACACACTGGTATTCTCGCAATGAGCGCGGATTTTGGTGGGGATGCTGGAATATATCTATCAATATAAGCGGAATTCTTCTAGCACTACTATCTGCTCTGTTAACAACAACCTATAGCTGGCGAGTTGCTCTACTACTTCCTGGGATTATTAGCATTATACTGGGAATCTGGTTATTCTGGCGGCTACCAGGAATTCCACAAGAACATGGTTTACCTAGCATAGGCAATTGGCGAAAAGATGTAATGGAACAGAAACAAGAACAATTATCGCCACCGATGCCAATGATGAAAATATTACAAGAAACAATTCTGTGTAATCGAACAATTTGGCTTCTTGGCTGTGCCTATATTCTAGTGTACTTCATTAGAATAACCATACATGACTGGGGTAATCTTTGGTTATCAGAAAAATATGGTATCAATGTAGTTAGTGCTAACATGATTCTCTCACTCTTTGAATTAGGCGGACTATTAGGCGCTTTTTTTTCAGGTTGGGGCTCTGATCTGTTCTTCCGTAGTCAACGAATTCCCATGATTTTACTATTTTCTATTGGACTCTTTTTTTCAGTTACCGCACTTTGGCTAGCTCCTATACAACACTATATTTTACTATCTACTTGTATTTTCAGTATCGGTTTTTTTGTTTTCGGACCACAAATGTTAATTGGTTTAGCAGCAACAGAGTACTGTCATAAGAATGCAGCTGGTACAGTTACTGGCTATCTAGGACTGTATGCTTACCTTAGTGCAGCAATGGCAGGCTGGCCATTGAGTCAAATAATTAACTATTACGATTGGTCAGGAATGTTCGCTTTGCTTACTCTAGCAGCTGCATTGATGGGATTATTACTTATGCCACTGTTGATGGCAGATATTAATCAATACAATAAAACACCTTGCCAAAATAGCCAAAATCCCCATCAATAGCTCTAGGCAATTGTTTTTATGAATAACACTTTCTTATAAACGCAAGAGGTTATATACAATATATAAATATGATGTCTACTTTTGTCCTATCGAGCGAGGTTCAGTTTACTCCTCCATCGACAATTTCTCACATCTAAATAACACATGGACACCGACTCAATTCAAGTTGGTGTCCATATACGTTATTTAGAGCCTATTTCAGTAATTTCTTAAACTCTATGTTAGTGATAAATTCGTTGTGAAGATTTTTTTGAAATACCACTTATGGGGGAAAGTATGAAACAATTTTTAACAAGACAAGATATTTTATAATATCATTAACATATAAACATTAAAATAAATGATGATTTTTAACACTACGAACCCTGTCTAAAATAGAGAGTAAAAAAGTCTCCAAATGTTAAAATAAAATCAATTACAATCAATCAAATAATCGAAAAAAAACAAAACAATATTTCGGCAATTTTCCATTAAAAAAACAAAAAAAACAAATTCAACGTGATACTTAATATTATCCAATGTCATAATAAAGAAAAAATAATTCAATAATAATAATTAATTTTGTTATCTAGTTTGCAATTTTAATCTATTAATTTGCATAAATTTATTAACCTTATCATGATGTCTATTGAATTAATAATCAGAATCCTATTATTAAATAAAATTTAAAATAATAGTTTTGTTTATCAAGACTCATATTATCTCATCCAGATAAAACTTCTGAACAAAAGGATATCACTAATGAAGCTCAATTATCTCTCTACTCTCATAGCAGTAGGATTAACAACTGTTACTATAATAAGCAGCAATGCTCAAGCCTCTGGTCGGTTGATTGTTTATTGCAGTGGCACCAATGCCCTGTGTGAAACAGAAACACGTGCCTTTGGTGAAAAATACAATGTCAAAACGACATTTATTCGCAATGGCTCAGGCAGTACATTAGCCAAAATGGAAGCTGAAAAACATAATCCACAAGCAGATGTATGGTATGGCGGCACACTCGACCCTCATTCCCAAGCAGGTGAGATGGATCTCCTGCAACCTTACCAATCACCCAATTTATCTCAAATAACACCTCAATTCCGCGATCCTGCAAAGCGTAAAGGACATTACACTTCAGCGGTCTATATGGGCATTCTTGGTTTTGGTGTAAATACAGAGCGTTTGAAAGAAAAAAACTTGCCCATACCAACATGTTGGAAAGATCTAACCAAGCCGGAGTATAAAGGTGAGATCCAATTAGCTGATCCACAAAGCTCGGGCACTTCCTACACCGCACTTGCAACATTTATTCAATTATGGGGTGAAAATCAGGCCTTTGATTATCTGAAGAAACTTAATAACAATGTTTCCCAATATACCAAATCCGGCATTGCCCCCGCCCGTAATACCGCGCGCGGAGAAACCGCCATTGGAATTGGCTTCTTGCACGATTATTCGCTGGAAGTTGAAAATGGCGCGCCCATGAAGCTAATTGCTCCCTGCGAAGGCACTGGCTATGAAATTGGTGGTGTCAGCATCATAAAAAATGCCCGTAATGTGGATAACGCGAAATTATTTGTTGATTGGGTATTGTCTAAAGAAGCCCAAGAGTTAAGTTGGAAAAAAGGACAGTCTTACCAAATTCTGACCAATATTACGGCTGAATCTTCTCCGATAACACTGAACCCCTCTGAATTGAATCTCATCAATTATGACATGGATAAATATGGAACCAATGAGGTACGTAAGGGGCTGATCAACAAATGGCTGACTGAAGTCAAAATGGGGAAATAATCTCTTCAATCATTAATAGCATCCATTCAAGCAGCGAGACATGGATATGTATTCGCTGCCTAATCATGTGATTTACACACTCTTTTTATAAAATTTTATTGGGGGAATTATGTCTCATACCCTTACCTTGCAGAAACAGCAGGGTCGGGATTCTGTTTTCTGGTGGATTATGCTGGCATGGCTGTCATTTGCCTTACTACCATCATGGAGTCTGGATTACGGCCTTTTTGATTCAACACAGGAAGAAGTTCTGGCAGCTTATGGCTGGCACAGTAGCAATATCAGCATTTTGTGGTTCCTGTTGCCATCGGTGTTATTATTGCGTCCGCGCTTTCCTGCCTCTCGTGACGCACGTCAGCGCCACTATTTTGATGCAGGATATGCCTTGCTATGCGCCTTGTTCATTATCATCAGCGCATCACTTGCCGGACGCGGATTAGGTTACGCCACCATAATCCTGTTTGTCACATTGGGAGCCATCATAACGCTGGCCTTATCTCGTCTGGAGTGGCTTGGTAGTGACAGCTTCGTTATTGGTTCGCTGGTATCGATCATTGCGTTGATCGGGGTATTTATTCTTTTTCCCAGCATCGCCATTTTTATTCCCATGTTTACGGATGAGTCCGGTCACTTTGCACCATTCGCGTTTATATCAATACTCGGACAGTCCCATATTCTGAAAATTATTGCTAATTCTGTGCTGCTTTCCATTGCAGTCGGGCTGGGTTGTACTTTCTTTGGATTGGTACTCGCTATTTACACCGCCAGAATTGCTAAACGGTCTGCCATGATTAGCCGGGTATTTTCTATTTTGCCGATTGTCACCCCCCCCTTCGTGGTTGGATTAGGTGTAACACTCATGATGGGACGCTCCGGTTATATCACGGAGTTTATGTCTACGTGGTTTGGTTTAACTAACACGAGCTGGCTGTATGGTTTTACGGGCATTTGGATCGCTCAAGTGCTGGCCTTTACACCAATGGCATTCATGATTCTGGATGGTGCCATCAAAACGATTCATCCTTCTATCGAAGAAGCTTCTTATACTTTGCGAGCCAATCGCTATCAAACTTTTTTCCATGTTTTTATACCATTACTGAAACCCGCTCTCGCCAATGCTTTTCTGATTGTGGTTGTCCAGTCTCTGGCTGATTTCAGTAATCCACTGGTTTTGGGAGGCAACTTTGACGTGTTGGCGACCCAAATTTACTTCTATATCACAGGCTCACAGCTCGATTATCAGGCTGCCGGTACATTGGGAGCATCATTACTGGTCTTCTCGCTCTTGGTTTTTTGTATCCAGTATATATGGATTGGTAAACGTTCTTATGTCACGGTTTCCGGTAAATCCTATCGCGGTGATGTACAGCCTTTGCCGGTTTCACTGGTATGGGGTGTTTGTATCCTGCTGTTTATCTGGGTGGTATTCAACGTTCTGCTCTATGGCAGCATTTTCTATGGCAGTTTCACCGTCAACTGGGGGGTCGATTACACTCTGACGCTGGATAATTTCATCAAACTATTCGGTCAGGGAATGAGCGATGGTGCATGGCCTTCACTACTGGATACACTGCTTTATGCTGGTATTGCCGCTCCGATTACCGCCATTTTCGGGCTATTAATTGCCTATATCGTGGTACGCCAGCAATTCCGCGGCAAAAAAGTCATTGAATTTACGACCATGCTCTGTTTTGCCGTTCCCGGTACTGTTGCGGGGATATCCTATCTTCTGGCATTCAATAATGCGCCTTTCTATCTGACGGGAACTGCGTTCATCATCATTATTTCCATGACGATGCGAAATGTACCTGTTGGCATTCGGGCAGGTATTGCAGGACTCGGGCAGATCGATAAATCACTGGATGAAGCTTCCCTCAGCCTGCGGGCAGGTTCGATGAGAACAATTTTGCATATTTTACTGCCACTCTTACGCCCGGCTATTTTATCCGCATTGATTTACAGCTTTGTCCGCGCCATTACAACAGTCAGCGCCATCGTATTTTTGGTAACACCGGATACGCGTGTAGCAACGGCCTATATCCTGAACCGTGTTGAAGATGGCGAATATGGTCTGGCTATCGCGTATGGCTCTGTTCTGATTGTCGTCATGCTGGCGATAATTTTCTTATTTGACTATTTAATTGGCGAAGCGCGCATTTCACGCTCGAAAGCCAAAAATACCCAGTAATCACGGAGTGACGGTATGACACAGCAACATTTTGTCGAATTAAAAAATGTGACCAAGCGGTTCGGTAACAACACCGTGATCGACTCTCTGAACTTATCGATCCCGCAAGGAAACATGGTGACATTATTGGGACCATCAGGATGCGGTAAAACAACCGTACTGAGGCTTGTCGCGGGATTGGAAAAACCGACGGAGGGCAATATTTTCATTGATGGGGAAGATGTTACCGATCGTTCCATCCAACAACGGGATATCTGCATGGTTTTCCAGTCTTATGCCCTTTTTCCGCATATGTCTTTGGGAGAAAACATTGGTTATGGCTTAAAAATGCTGGGACGACCAAAAACAGAAATCCGCGAACGTGTCAGAGAAGCGTTGGAATTGGTTGATCTGGATGGTTTTGAAGATCGCTATGTTGATCAAATTTCTGGCGGGCAACAACAGCGCGTCGCTCTGGCCCGCGCCCTTATCCTCAAACCAAAAGTACTACTCTTCGATGAACCGTTAAGTAATCTGGATGCCAATCTGCGCCGCAATATGCGTGAAAAAATTCGTGAATTGCAGCAACAGTTTAATATCACGTCGCTTTATGTAACGCATGACCAAAGTGAAGCTTTTGCGGTTTCTGATACGGTTTTGGTCATGAACAAAGGAAAAATAATGCAGATGGGTTCTCCACGGGTACTTTATAGCCAACCTGCTTCGAAATTTATGGCCAGCTTTATGGGAGATGCCAATATTTTGCCTGCCACACAAGGCGCTGATTATGTAGATATTTTCCAATATCGCCTGCCCCGTCCGGCCAGTTTTACTGCCACACAAGCCGCCATTACTGTTGGCATTCGTCCTGAAGCCATTACTTTAAGCCAGCAAGGTTACGAAAACCAACGTTGCAAGATCAGCCATGTTGCCTATATGGGCGCGCAGTATGAAGTGATTGTTGACTGGCACGGGCAAACGCTATTGTTGCAAATCAATGCGACACAACTACAACCACAGGTTGGGGAAGACTATTATCTGGTCATTCACCCGATTGGAATGTTTATGCTGGAAAAGGAAACACAAGACTAATCTGAAATGAAACCATGCCCTGAATGCTCTATCAGGGCATGATTGATAAAACAATTACGCTGGCTTATCTTTCTTAAATAGATATGATAAATAACACTTTATAGTTAATCTAACTCTACCCTGCGAGGTATATCGTAATATTAATCATATGATTTATTGTTTTATTTTTGTTCTCTCCGTAGGCTTATGAACGCTCTTTTTTTACCTGAAAAACAGCTTGATATTGAAAACTTAAACTATTTATTTCAATAAATTACGTAAAAAACTACACTATCTCATCCCCAATATATCGGTGGTGTCGTTCGATATAAGGTCCCATCAGCGAATACAAAACTTTTTAATATTATTTCATTGCGCGATAATAACTCATTTGCAACACTAAGGAATGCCTAGTATATTCAGAGATGCACGCTGACTATTACGGCTTCTTAGTATATGTTCACTGACTGCTTCCCCCATAAACAGCAGCTCAGTTCAAAATACTAAAACTCCAATAGTCAGTAATGTTAAGGAAGCTTCCGAACTTCCTGACAATAATAAAAACCTCATAATTGAAGTTAACAAATCAACTATAAAATAACCAAACTGACCACGTTTGTTATACTTCTTTTGGAGAATAGCTCCACAACACCAGGCTCCTGCGGCTATCACCGCAGGAGGTTTTTTATCCAACGGAATCTTTGTGCAAAACAACGAGATAAATCACTTGTTCTGCCTATCAACTCCCCACTAAACTCTGTAGAATCGCCTACACTTTCTGGGGATGTCACACCACAAAAAGACCATTCATTTCACTTCAATAAAATAGGTTTTACAATGCATCAGTCTGATGTTGTTGATCGCTCGCTTTTCTCATTAAGCTGGCCGATTTTCATTGATATCTTTCTGCATATGGCGACGTTATTAATTAATACGTACATGGTCAGCCATATTTCTTCTTCTTACCTCGCCGCAATGGGTGTAGGTAATCATGTTTTTGATCTCTTTATTACTATTTTCAATTTCATTAGTGTGGGTTGTAGTGTTGTCATCGCACAATATTTGGGATCAGGAAAACGCGATAAAGCCAGTCAGGCGATCCATATTTCCATTGCATTTAATTTTGTGTTGGGTTTCAGTTGTGCACTGATCACGGTTTTCTTCGGTTATAAGATCCTGCACATTATGAACCTGCCGGAAAATCTGATGGAGGATGGATTCGCTTATCTGCATATTCTTGGCATCTGTCTGATACCGGAAGCCATTTCGATTATTCTGGCGGCTTGTCTGCGGGTTTATGGCAAGTCTAAAACAGCAATGTATGTCACTCTGATTGCCAACTTGCTCACGATTGTCGGCAATATGATTGTTTTGTATGGCTTCTTCGGTTTGCCTCAATATGGACTGGAAGGCGTGGCATGGTCTACCGTGTTTGGTCGTACTGTTGCAGTTATTTTACTTTGCGGATTACTGTTCTGTGGTTTGAAAATCAAGTTCAAACCTAAATTGCTCATCCACTGGTCTAAAAATATGTTGAACAAAATCCTGCACATCGGCTTACCGGCTGCGGGTGAAAATCTGGTGTGGATACTGCAATACATGACCGCACAGGCGTTTATCGGTCTGATGGGTGAAACTTCACTGGCGGCACAAACGTTATACTTCCAGTTATCTCTGTTCATTATGTTGTTCGGTATATCCACCAGCATTGGTAATGAGATTATGGTCGGTCATCTTGTCGGAGCAAAACGCTTCGAAGATGCCTATATTCGGGGGATAAAAAGCCTGCGGATTGGTGTTATCGTCACGGTGGGCGTTGTGTTGGCGTTCTGGGTTTTCAGGGAAACTCTCCTTGAGATCATGACCGAAGATAAAAAGATTATCGAACTGCTGTTGCCACTGTTCCTGCTTTCCGTCTTTTTGGAGCCGGGACGTACCTTCAATATTGTGATGGTCAATGCGTTGCGGGCCTCCGGGGATGCTCGTTTCCCGCTTTATACTGCCTTGATTTTCATGTGGGGAATTTCCATCCCAGTCGGTTATTTTCTGGGAATTACTATGGGAATGGGGATTCTGGGGATCTGGATCGGGTTTTTCTGCGATGAATGGATCCGAGGACTTATTAACGCTTGGCGTTGGAAGTCCAAAAGGTGGCAAACTAAACGACTGGATATTTAATTCAAAAAATGCCGCAAATCTGTCTGCGGCATTTTTATTTCAACCAAATTTTAGCATTCTTTTTTATGGTTCTTCTTTATGGTTCTTCTTTATAGCTTTTCTTTGCCATACAACTCCGAACGCGGGCCATACAGCAAACGACCATCTCCCCCGGCACTTAATAGGCGATAGCTGGTAATGCCAGCAATATCATGACCTCGGTCCATAACGGTATTGGCTATCTGAGAGATAGCCGCTGATACCAGCATACCAATCAGACCACCACTGGAGTGATTGTCATTTTCTGTAGAAGAGGCCGTCGCACTACGACTCCACAGCGCTTTCCCCGTACGCAAATCGACCAGACGGGCTGTCGCACTGACCCGGGTATCACTGTTTATGATTCGGTATTGTGTGCCGTATTCTGTGATATTCAAATAGAGAGCAGAATCTGCACCAAAAATCTCATGCAGCTTCTTATAGCTGAGGTTATGGATATCCTGTGCTTCAGTCATCCCATTTTGGCGAAATGTTTCTTCAACTACTGCCACGGGGTAAACATAATAGCCGGATTCAGCCAGCGGATAAGTGATCTGAGAAAGTAAGCTGCCAGAAGCCTGTACCTCTACCGATTTATTCACAGCAGGAAGAACCAGAATGGATTTCGGCTTACTTTCCCTCAGTGCTGAATAATCATACGGCTTATGCTGAACACATCCGGCCAATACCAGCAATAATAAGGCACCGATTGCCCCCCAAAAACGGTTCATTATTTTGCTCCCTTATTCTTGCTTAACAGAAAATCCATGTAAGGTGCTGACTCTGGAAAGAGTTTTTTCTCTACTTCAAACTGCTGGAAAGCATCCTCAATATTACCACTTTTGCTATAAAGCAGCCCCATTTGAGCATGCAGTCCAGGCGGAACAGATTTATCTTTCGCTTTAGCTTGCTCGATAACTTTCTGCAATACCTGAAGTTGTTCTTGTGGCCCTGTTTTATCCTGTTGATAGTATTCATACAGCGTTGGCTGATAATCACCCCATACATACAAAGTGTTAGGTGCTTTTACACACCCTACCAACAAGAGTACTCCCAACAACATCCCCGTCTTTTTCATCGAAAACATGCAACTCTTTTCCCTATATAATTAATTGGTAGGCTGCCATGCACCATTTTCGATACCAGACACCAGATCATTGATCGCTTCACGAATTGCCAGATCCAATACTTTGCCGTTAAGAGTTGAGTCGTAGCTGGAAGTCCCGCCAAATCCGATAATCTCACGGCTGGACAGTTTATACTCCCCTGCACCTGCGGAAGAGAACACAACTTCAGAAGTTTCAACATTGACGACGTTCAACATCACTTTTGCATAAGCAACCTGTGATTTACCACGCCCTAAAATGCCCCATAACTGGTGATCACCCACTTCTTTGCGGCCAAATTCGGTTACTGAACCCGTAATAATGTAGTTAGCCCCTTTCAATTTCTGAGCTTTGCCCTGTAAACCCGCTTCTGCTTTCAATTCAGCCATATTGGTACGTTCCAATACGTTAAAACGACCTGTTTGTTGTAAATGGGTCACGAGGATCGTTTTTGACTGATTACCTAAACGGTCAACGCCGTCAGAGAAAATACCGTTTTGGTAGCTTGAACGGTTTTCAAATTTACCCACCGCGATCGGGCTGCGAATACCGGTATAGGTAGTTTTATAAGAAGTGACTTTTTGTACCGGAAGTGTTGACGAAGATTCTGTCGCACACCCGGCCAACATGAGAGAAGTCAGGCAAAGTGCGGCTAACGTGAGTTTACTTTTCATTATAATTTATCCCTGAATGAATGATAAAATAAGCCTGTCCAATTTCTGACACAGGCAGATTCCGGTAACACAAAGAGGTAGAATAATAAATACTGTGATGAAAAAAGTCTATTTAATTAAAAATGAGGATATTTTTTCATTCATTATATGAATGAGTTATTATCATTATTCTCTTTTGATTCATAAAAAAACCAATCATCCAAAATCAATGATCACTATTTATTTCAGGATAACATTATGGGTTTAAATTAATTCCAATAGAGTCCGCAATCATATTTCCTGCTTTCACCAAAATAATAAGATTTATCCGCAGACAAAGTGTCTTTGTCAAAATAAATCCCACACATTTGATATATTTGTATGGAAAAAAATTTTGTTGAGGTTATGGCTGTCAATATTATTGACGGTTCTTATATAATTTTAATATTAGCAATATTAACAAGATTATTTTATCAAAAACATTGCATTACCTGTTTTAAGGTATCAATAAATCTCTGCCAACAAGAAAGCCCATAATAATAAAGTGATTATTGAGGATATGATACATTTCCATTTCCATTTCCATTTCCATTTCCAATGAATAGACTGAGATAAGACTCTATATTACGTTATTTCATTAGCAAAAACCGCTAGATTAATATGCTGAACTACATCATAATATTAACAATAAAAAGGATTTAATACTGACAGGGTGTTTTGAACAGATACAAGCGTGATAAAGCATACAACTTTTCCCTCTGGTTGTTTCAATTGTTAATATCACAAATCCTCATAATACCTTAGCACAAAGATACAATGGTGTTATTTATCAATTGGATACAAATACATCAATGTTGTTTTTGCGCAGTTTCCCTTTGCGATTTCATCTTTATGAAGACATTGTTCTCTCAAAAGCCGTAGCAGATGGAATATTTAGGGAAATTTTTTCTCCTTGAAGTCATTTACTATCTGCACAGATTAAAGCCTTATTAAAAGAATGGTTATTCAATGATTATGTGATGTATCTCTCTCTGCCCCCTACTCAATACTTATTACAACACCAAAGATGTAAGCGAGAGCTATTATGAAAACAACAGCAACAAAAAACTATGATGTCATGCCCCACTTATCTCCGGGCGCCAATCGCGCAAACATGACGGAGGATGAATGGAGACAAGCAATAAAATTCGACAATACCGATATGGGTTGGGTCATCATGAGTATTGGCATGGCAATCGGGGCAGGAATTGTTTTCTTGCCTGTTCAGGTTGGATTGATGGGATTGTGGGTTTTTCTGCTCTCTTCCATTATTGGCTATCCTGCCATGTATCTTTTTCAGAGACTCTTCATCAATACCCTCGCAGAGTCACCAGAATGCAAAGATTATCCCAGTGTCATCAGTGGATATCTTGGTAAAAACTGGGGGATTTTATTAGGTGTGCTCTACTTTATTATGTTGGTGATCTGGATGTTTGTTTATTCCACTGCCATAACCAATGATAGTGCATCTTATCTGCAAACATTTGGTATCACCGATGAATTAATGTCGAAAAATCCGTTTTATGGATTAGTACTAATTTGTATTTTGGTGGCCATATCTTCCCGTGGTGAGCAATTACTATTCAAAGTATCCAGTCTGATGGTGATAACAAAGTTGTTTGTGGTCGCGGCCTTGGGACTTTCCATGATTGGCATGTGGCATTTGTATAATATCGGAGCATTGCCTCCCCTCGGTCTTTTGATCAAAAAAGCGATTATTACGTTACCTTTTACGCTCACTTCTATCTTATTTATTCAAACACTGAGTCCGATGGTGATTTCTTACCGCAACCGGGAGAAAAACCGTGAAGTCGCCCGCCACAAGGCATTGAGATCCATGAATATTGCCTTTGGTATCCTGTTTTGTACGGTGTTTTTCTATGCCATCTCTTTTACGCTGGCAATGGGACACGAAGAAGCCGTCAAAGCTTACGAACAAAATATTTCTGCATTAGCCATTGCTGCTCAATTCTTTCCCGGCGGCTGGGTCATTGCCGTCAGTGTTGTGCTCAATATCTTTGCTGTTATGACCGCTTTCTTTGGTGTGTATCTCGGGTTCCGTGAAGCCAGTCAGGGAATTGCCATCAATATTCTGAGTCGCCTGATGCCTGTCGAAAAAATCAATGAAAAGTGGGTTCAGAAAGGCATCATGATTTTTGCCATTTTATTGGCATGGAGCGCTATTATTCTCAATGTACCGGTACTGAGCTTCACTTCTATCTGTAGCCCAATATTTGGCATCGTGGGCTGCCTGATCCCCGCCTATCTGGTTTATAGAGTTCCCGGTCTGCATCACTATAAAGGAGCATCCCTAATCTTAATCATCTTCACAGGGATCTTGTTATGTGTTTCCCCTTTTCTGGCTTTTTCCTGAAATAGGAAAGGTTCGTCTGTAAGACGAGTCAGCTTGTGGGAAGACCAATTACGCTCGTTTGTTATCCGGCGTATAAATGCGCTGGTTTCACCTGACTTGATGAAAAATGGCATGGGGCATGGGAGTGACACAATACACTGATATACAAATCCTCGAAATTATGCAGCACAAAGCAAGTTTTGCTTAAATAAGCCAGCAAGGCCAAAAGACGCTCTTTTTGCAGGTTTTTTGGCCTCCTGCAAATCATATTCTGTAACACTTAATTCAGTAAATCGTCATTTTAATGATGAAGTTATATTTAATTAATCATGGAGGATATCTATTTAATTAAATCTCACGGATTGAATAAAAAAACTTACCTATTTAAACTTATTAAACAATAATAAACATTAGAAATAATAACGCATAATTTAAACTTAACTTAAATTATCTTACTTAAGTTAAATACATTCACTTGGCTTCACAAAACCCCAGCCCCAATAACTAAACTCATCCAAAATAAATAGAATTAAAATCCATAAAACAACAATAATCAGTGCATTAATCTAAAACAAGAACAAGAAAGATAATTTTTAATCAATTTATAGACATAATATGAACAGCTTAGATAAATCATTTACTTTTTCCACTAAATGCAGTAAAAATACAAAATCACCACACTTAAAAGGAACTTTGTAAGAATAAAAAACTAAAAATAAAACCAAACCAAATTATTGGCTGTTAAGTTCAACAGCAAAGTTTTTTTGTGTGGAATTCTATTTATGATTGTCCCATTCTGTACATCGGAACCACATAGCACGTATTTATACTATTTCAATTAGTATTTTCATTAAAAATAAGGCAAACAGAAGCAGCAAATTTTTTTATTTGCTGTATTCCAATTAGATTAATCCGGTATTTTGCCAATCATGTTCAGAAAACACTGATGGTTTGTTTATCCGATAGGCTTAAATACCTTGCTACTCACAATTAATCTATCTGATGTCATAGGAATGATAATTTCATGAAGCAACGTAAATTTTTAACCCGATACGAAATAGACGCAATTTTGGCAGAAACAAAAAAAGGACGTCACGCAGAACGGGATTACTGCATGCTATTAATGTGTTTTATTCACGGGTTTAGGGTAAGTGAGCTGTGTAATCTACGTTTATCCGATATCGATATAAACTCAGCAATTATTCATATCAGGCGGTTAAAAGGGGGACTTTCAACCACTCATCCTCTGATACCGGAGGAAATTGAAGCATTGAATAAATGGCTTGATGTTCGCCAAAAATGGCGGGAGGCCGATTCTCCTTGGGTATTTCTCTCCCAAAAATCAGGGGCTGTTTCACGGCAGCAAGTTTATGGCTTACTGAAGCGTTATGGTAAACAGGCATTAGTCAGCATTTCTCCACATCCTCACATGTTAAGACATGCCTGCGGCTACGCATTAGCAGATCTCGGTCGTGATACACGTCTGATTCAGGATTATCTTGGGCATCGTAACATTTCACATACTGTAATTTACACAGCCAGTAATGTGAAACGCTTCTCCAGAATTTGGGAGTCCCACTCTAAATAGGTGTTTTATTTATCTTTATTGTTTCCACTAACATAAACTGTTATTGCAACAATCTCCACTAATTAACCTGTGGAGATTGCCGATAGAGAAAATAGACAACTCCATCAGGACATAAAATAAGTTATTATTTTATAGATATGATAAATTTAATTTGTAAATGGGGTTTATTTTTATTGTTTTAAATTTGTTAACATTTTAATTCTAAATTTCCCAGAAACTTAAGCTCGGAAGATGGAATATATAATATAAATTTCTATTTAAACATGAGCAGCGAATTTATACGGATTATTTCACTGCTCAATAAGGAATAAAAAATGAACGGTTACTATTCTGAACTGGGATCCTCTGAACACAAATCCACATATAGTTCCGCAAACTTTTCTCGGATTTTTTGTTCCGGCAAATCCATACCGATAAAAACCAATACACTTTCACGCAATTCATCATTACGCCATTCCCTGTCCCAATCCGCGCTATATAGACGCTGTACACCTTGAAACAGCAGTCGGCGCGGTTCATCTTTAATGGCAATAATTCCTTTATAACGCAGCAGATTATCGGCAAAACTCAGTAACAGCTCTTCCATCAGGCTGGAAATTTCTGATAACTCAATCGGATGCGATAAGTTCACAACAATCGACTGAATGCTGTTTTTTTGTGTAGGAACAAATCGGAATACGGGAGTCGAAACGGTCAGTTTATCATTCAGCATAAAGCCTTCGATATCGAACAATATGTTCAAATCAGCCTCTCCCTGAATGACTTTATGAATCGAGGCTCTGGCATTGATTCTCTGCAAACGTTCAACCAAAGCATCATGAACTGGGGCAATATCAGTTTTTGTCAGGAGAATTCTATCCGCATAACCTATCTGTGACTGTGCGATAGAGAAGCGATCCAACTGTTGATCAGCATGAACAGCATCCACCAGCGTAATAATGCCATCCAACAAAAAACGCTGACACAGGGTTTCATGAGAAAAGAACGTCTGCGTAATTGGCCCGGGATCAGCCATTCCAGTACACTCAATGAGCAGGCGGTCAAAATAAATTTGCCCTTTATCCATGCTATCCAATAAATCCAGCAGAGCATCTTCCAGTTCATTCGAACGACTACAGCAAATACATCCGTTGCTCAATGTCTTAATCTGAGTGGCGCGATCGCCAATCAATTCATTATCAATAGGAACTTCACCAAATTCATTTTCGATGACAGCGATCTTATAACCATGATTGGCTTTGAGTATATGACGCAACAGCGTCGTTTTGCCTGATCCCAAAAAACCGGTCAGGATCGTAACTGATATTGGTTTCATTTTTATTTCCTTCTGACTGACTAACAGCAACGCATGCCACCTTTTCCATCGCCGCCATAGCGGGCATTCTGGCGCTCACGGAAAAATTCCTCATAGGTCATATAAGGTTTATCAGGGTGATTTTCCTTCATGTGCTGTACGTATGTGTCGTAGTCAGGAACACCCACCAACATACGGGCTGCCTGCCCCAAATATTTTCCCGCCCGGCCAAGGTTACCAAACATAATTACCCTCCAAAAAAATACCCCACATAATACAAAGTCGACTATGTGGGGTATATACCTTTTATTTTTTAAGCTGCGGCTTTACCGACGATACCGTAACTTAAAATCTTTCGGGCATGAATATCATGCTAGTTCGTAGAAGAAATCAGTGCGTAGAAGAAACTTTTACCCCACCTTCTGGAATCGGAACATAAGGTGTTTCGTTATCGGTACGCTCTGGGTTCTTACTCGCTTTTATCGCCATTTTGATGCCATAGATAATAATGCTGTACACCACGACGAAGAACAGGATACTTAAACCCGCATTAGTATAGTTGTTCACAACAATATGGTTCATGTTACTGATTTGCTGAGCAGTCAATTCTGCCCCACCTTCAGCAATCCGCTGTTTATACTCTTTTGCAAGGAAGAAGAAACCTTCAAGGCGTGGGTCATCACTGAATAATTTCAGCCCCAGTGCCCATGTCGTACAAATCAGCAACCAAACCGCAGGGATCACCGTTACCCAGATGTATTTGGTACGCTTCATCTTAATCAACACAACCGTACCCAGTACTAACGCCACGGCTGCCAGCATCTGATTAGAGATACCGAACAGAGGCCACAGGCTCTTGACGCCGCCCAACGGATCAACCACACCTTGATACAACAGATAACCCCACAAGCCAACACAACCCGCTGTACCAATGATACCGGCAATCAGGGAGTCGGTTTTCTTCAGGAACGGAACAAAATTACCCAAGAGATCCTGCAACATGAAGCGACCAGAACGTGTACCTGCATCTAAAGCCGTCAGAATAAACAACGCCTCAAACAGAATACCGAAGTGATACCAGAAGCCCATATCTGCCGCAGGGATAATCTGGTGGAATACATACGCGATACCCACAGCCAGAGTCGGGGCTCCACCGGCACGGTTCAGGACGGATGGTTCACCAATATCTTTCGCCGTTTGCAGGATTTGGTCTGGTGAAATAACAAAACCCCAAGAGCTTACGGTTGCTGCCGCATGGGTTGTTACATCCTTCAGAGAAGCCATGATCACCGGGGCTTCCGCTGTACCCAAATTATGCAAATCAGGCATGGTAATGCCCAATGCTGCCGGAGGGGTATTCATGGCAAAATAGAGGCCCGGTTCGATGATGGATGCAGCAACCAATGCCATGATCGCCACAAATGATTCCATCAGCATCGCGCCGTAACCAATGAAACGTGCATCTTTTTCGTTTGCCAGTAATTTAGGCGTTGTTCCCGAAGCGATCAGGGCATGGAAACCAGATACCGC
The DNA here is from genome assembly GCF_033949345.1 of Xenorhabdus littoralis. Taxonomy (NCBI): domain Bacteria; kingdom Pseudomonadati; phylum Pseudomonadota; class Gammaproteobacteria; order Enterobacterales; family Morganellaceae; genus Xenorhabdus; species Xenorhabdus littoralis. The sequence continues at coordinate 28,631 of NZ_VCDP01000004.1, read as the reverse complement.
ACCACAAGCAATAGTAATGAACAAGAATGGGAATAGTGTTCCTTTCCAAACCGGTCCTGTGCCATCAATATATTGTGTTACAGCAGGCATTTTCAGCTCAGGGTTCAGGATAACGATCCCGATCGCCAGACCAACAATGACGCCAATTTTCAGGAACGTTGCCAGATAGTCACGCGGTGCCAAAATCAGCCAGACAGGCAACAGTGCAGAGACAAACGCATAACCAATCAGTGCATAAGTAATCGTGGTATCTTTAAACGTCAGTGCAGGTCCCCAGTAAGGGTCTGCTGCAACAACACCGCCAAACCAAATGGCAGCAACCAGCATAATTATCCCAATCACGGAGACTTCACCAACGCGTCCCGGACGGATATATCGCATATAGATCCCCATGAAAAGCGCAATTGGTACTGTCGTGCAAACAGTAAATACGCCCCACGGACTTTCTGCCAACGCTTTCACGACAATCAGAGCCAGTACCGCCAGAATGATAATCATGATCAAGAAACAGCCGAACAGGGCTATTGTTCCCGGTACCCGTCCCATTTCTTCTTTAACGATCTCACCCAGTGATGCACCATTGCGGCGGGAAGAGATAAACAGCACCATAAAGTCCTGTACGGCTCCGGCGAGTACAACTCCGGCCAATAGCCATAATGTTCCCGGCAAATACCCCACTTGTGCCGCCAATACCGGCCCTACCAATGGCCCCGCTCCGGCAATCGCTGCAAAATGGTGACCAAACAAGACATTCTTGTTGGTAGGAACGTAGTTCAATCCGTCATTATTGACGACCGCAGGAGTTGCCCGCGTGGCATCCAACTTCATCACTTTAGTCGCGATATAAAGGCTGTAATACCGATAAGCAACCAGATAAACCGCTACGGAAGCAACAATGATCCATAAAGCACTAACGTGCTCTCCCCGACGTAGCGCAACAACTCCAAGGCAGAATGCGCCAATGATTCCCAATATTATCCAGGGAATATGTTTTAAAAATTTATTATTGTTCATAAAACTTCCTGTCCAAAGTGAAAGGAAGCAATACCCATGAAAGGTATATACTCCTCGCCATACTGCACTATGATATAAAACTCCTCCCGCCATATTGGAAAGATCTGAGCCAGCGGTTGAATAACACATTAAGCGGTCAGAATCCTTCGACTAGTGGTTAGGGCACAGTGTGAATCAGTTAAATTCTGTGATCTGAATCACTGCTCATAAATCAAAATTAATATCGTCATCCTTCAGGTAATTAAAGTTCGTATATTCACCACTAAATGAGATCACTGTTTGTTGATTCGGGCATTCCTGATTAGAAAACCAATCACATTCAGAAAACAGCCGGGACTCTGCAATTCCCAACCATGTGGCTAACATAGGCAAAAGATGCAGGCCGCTGCGCTGGGCATTGATTTTATTCTTGGTAAAATAATCGTAACCAGTAATGATAAAAGGAACTTGATAGTTTTGTTTATTATCATCGTTATGGGTAAGATTTTCATTATCCGTATTTTTATTCACAAACGATAATCCATGATCTGCAAAATAGAGCATCGTCCAATGCAATTGGTTCTTATTGGCAATATTTTCAATTTCAGCCAATAGACTATCCGTATTATGAATACTCTGGATATAACATGAGATATTCTGCGAATGAAAATAGGTACTGTACTGATCATTAGTTCTGGTACAAGGCTGTGGATGTGAGCCCATTAAGTGAATAACAATCAGCTTCTTCTGTTTATCTTTAACTAAGGCCTTGCGGATAGAAGGCAACAAATTTTCATCCGGCATATAGCTGCGATCATCTGAACCGCCTTCCTTCAAAAAAGTATGATGGCTGGCCTGCTGGCCAATCAGTGCCACAGGAGAATCGAATCCTCCTTTCATGCCTTGGTTAGAGAGCCAATAAGTTTCAAATCTCGCTTTTTTCGCCAATGAAACGATACTGTTATTCAACTGAATTTCGTTTTCTCCACGAATTGCCAAAGAGTTTGTCAGAGAGAGCTGTGTTGAGGGAGCCGCTGAAATATAATTAGTTAATATTGTTGCATTTACTTTATCCAACCACGGTGTATTTTTATCCGGAAAACCGTAGGCATTCAGGAAATCTTTTCGAACACTTTCACCGATAACCATAATATAGGTGTCGTATATGCTCTCCTGCTTAGCAGTAGGCTGCCAATCATCCTGATGGTTAATGATTTTGGCAAATCGACTATTTTCGGATATAACCTTCGTATAACTTTTATAACTATCACTGAAAAAACGGACTTCCGGTAAACTGGTATTCAAAAGCTCTGAGCTATCTGCAAGTCCAGATTTAATATATCCCTTAGCTGGCGACCAGAAACTCGAAATAAAGAATAAGCCGAATAGCCACTTTTTACTTTTTCCTGAAAAGGTAACATTTAGCCTAAATGCAAAAATCATCAGAATAAAAATAGCAATTTCAGTTAAGTAAGTTGAGACAGGAAGTCCACTGATATACTCCAGAGTTTCGTTCTGATTTGTATAGAGCAATGACCCTACCGCATTAACATCCGGATAACCGTAGTTAAGGCCAATGGGGGTATAAATCATTCCTATGAATGAAAAAAAGGCAATTAGCAAGATATAGATTCGTTTGCTGACCGACGCAAAAAATAAAAATAATGCAAAGGCACTGAAGACATATATCAACTTGAATTGATAACCCAGACATTTATGTATCAGTAAGATCAGAGAAAAAAGAGCAATAAAATAAGAAAAATTCTTATTTTTATAAATAAAAGACATAATCATCCTGTGATTTTATATATACCCAATGGATTTCAAAATGCAGTGAGCATAACCAACAAAGCTGCAACTTGAAAGGCGACGGGTATATCCATGAATGAAGAACCTAATGGCATTAAATAATATACAAATCAACCCAATATTGGGTTAATTAACATGCAGTAAAATATGGATTATCGTGAGCTTGCCAGATAACGTTCAAAAGTCTCACGCTCCTCATCCCGCAAAGTCAAAACCTTAAAACCATCACGGGTCACTAAGATCGTATGCTCAAACTGAGCTGATAACCGACGATCTTTAGTCGTGACTGTCCAACCATCTTTATGCAGCTTAACGTCTTTTTTACCTTGGTTAATCATAGGCTCAATCGTGAAAGTCATTCCTTCTTCCAAGGTAATGCCTTCTCCGGCCTTACCATAATGCAGAACTTGAGGCTCTTCATGCATATTGCGACCAATACCATGACCACAATATTCGCGCACTACAGTGTAATTATTCGCTTCGGCGTGTTGTTGTATCGTATGACCGATATCTCCCAGCGTGATACCCGGTTTAACAATCTTAATCGCTTTATATAAGCATTCCTGAGTGACATTGACCAAACGCTTAGCGTGGGAAGATACATCACCGACACAAAACGTAATACTGCTGTCTCCGTAATATCCCTCTTTTTTGACGGTCACATCTACGTTAACAATATCTCCATTTTTTAGTCTTTTCTCAGAAGGCCATCCATGACAAACAACATGATTCACCGAAGTATTGACTGTATAGGGAAAGCCATATTGCCCTAAGCTACCGGGTATCGCATCCAGAGTTTTAGTAATGTATTCATGGCAAAACGAATCAATCTCAAGTGTTGTTATCCCTGGCACGATGATGGAGCGAACCGCTTCAAGTACTTGTCCCGTCAAGCGGCCCGCTATTTCCATTTTCTTTATTTCGTCCGCATCTTTTAACTGTATTTCGGTGCTTCTTGTCATGTTCAGTTCTCTTAATTCAAGTTATGTAGGCTTTTTAATAATGCACTTACATTAGTGAACAATTCAAGCCAACATTTGATTCACATTCCAGCCAGAACTACACCCGTTATTTACTGCGGTTCTAATGTGGAACTGTATTCTTTATTCAATCCGCCAATAGCCCCCTTTTTTGGCACCAACGCGGACTAAACGTCCTATATCCTGTAATATTTTGATATTACGCTCTATTGTGCGACGACTTACCTCCAGTTCATCAGCCAATTGGATTATGGTGATAGCAGGACAAACAGCAATAACTGATAAGATTTTTTGCGAAGTAGAATTGAGTGGCGGGGTGTTTTCTACCGACATTTGTACCGACGTTTGCACCGACATTTCTACCGGCACTATGATCGTATTCTGTTTTGGCATTTCGATACTTTCTTTAAGTGCCTCATATACTGAGAGCATAGCCCAAACAAAACAATAGTGTCGCATAAGAAAAATCCCTACAAAAATGCCTTCACCAGAATTAAACATTTTCTAGCAATAGCAACAAGCTACGATAAATTAAAACGAAATTACGCCAGTATTCTGGCACTATCGTTTATGATTATGTGGCTGCCGATGTAGATTGAGTGAATTACGAACAGAAATAGTCAGCGGCCCCTAGACAATAACACGTTGTTTTTAAATTAATTACATACTAAACGGCTATATAAGTGATACAGAAAACTTAAATGTCCCTCAATCTTAGGTGATATGACAGATATCGAGCCGCTTCGCAATCCTGCTGAATAGTGAAAAAATCTGATACATTCCTGCGAGTAATCCTGATAACCTACCGACCAAATCTTCCTAATCTAATCCACAGATGAATCACACAGATTATCAGTGATAAGATAGCGTTTTCGCCCAGGATGAGGTTCATTAGCATTCCATCCTTAGCTGATTATATTTAGGTTTTGTCATTTAGATGGGTTGACTGAGCGTCGATGGCCCAACCAAGTCAACAGGAATAATAAAATTGAATCAAGTCAATATGAAAGAATCTCCAGCAAAGGATATGGATAGCCATACCCCCATGATGCAGCAGTATCTGCGCCTGAAATCACAGCATCCGGATATTCTGCTGCTTTATCGGATGGGGGATTTTTATGAGTTGTTCTATGATGATGCCAAAAAGGCCTCAAAATTACTGGATATCTCTCTCACCAAACGCGGGCAATCGGCAGGTCAGCCTATTCCTATGGCAGGCGTTCCTTATCATGCAATCGAAAACTATCTGGCAAAACTGGTTCAGCTTGGTGAATCTGCGGCGCTCTGCGAACAAGTTGGCGATCCTGCTACCAGTAAAGGCCCTGTTGAACGCAAAGTTGTACGCATTGTCACACCCGGAACAGTGACTGATGAAGCCTTGCTGCAAGAGCGTCAGGATAATTTTCTGGCCGCTATCTGGCATGATAATCAGGGTTTTGGTTACGCGACGCTGGATATTACTTCCGGTCGCTTCCGTGTCTCCGAAATGGCCGACGAAGATACTATTGCCGCAGAATTGCAACGTACCCGTCCTGCGGAGTTACTCTATCCTGAAACGTTTGAGCATATGGCACTGATTGAACGTTGTCATGGCTTGCGTCGCCGTCCTATGTGGGAATTTGAGCTGGATACGGCAAAACAACAACTGAATTTACAGTTTGGTACCCGTGACCTCATTGGCTTCGGCGTGGAAAAATCACCACTCGCCCTGCGGGCTGCGGGCTGTTTGCTGCAATATGTTAAAGACACTCAGCGCACTGCCCTGCCCCATATCCGCAATATTACGATGGAGCGCCAGCAAGAAACGGTCATTATGGATGCCGCCACCCGCCGCAATCTGGAATTGACGCAAAATCTGTCCGGTGGAATTGAAAATACGCTGGCTTCGGTACTCGATCAGTGTGTGACACCGATGGGCAGCCGTATGCTGAAGCGCTGGCTGCATACTCCCATCCGTAATAAAGATGTGCTGGAAAATCGCCAGCAAGCCATTTCAGCATTGCAAGAAATTGGCTATGAGTTACAACCATTTTTACGTCAGGTTGGTGATTTAGAGCGTGTGCTGGCCCGCCTCGCCCTCCGTTCTGCGCGCCCTCGTGATTTGGCCAAGATGCGTCATGCTTTCCAACAATTGCCAGATATTCATCAGATCATGGCATCTTCCGATTCCCCTTATATTCAAACGCTACAGCAACGCGTAGGGAATTTTGATGAATTGAAAACATTGCTGGAAAATGCGGTTGTCGAAACGCCTCCCGTTCTGGTGCGTGATGGTGGCGTGATTGCGACAGGCTATAATATCGAACTGGATGAGTGGAGAGCATTGGCTGATGGTGCCAGTGATTATCTGGATAGACTGGAGATCCGCGAGCGTGAGAAACACGGCATCGATACCCTGAAGGTGGGATTCAATGGGGTGCATGGTTACTATATCCAGGTCAGTCGCGGGCAAAGCCATTTAGTACCGATCCATTATGTTCGCCGTCAGACACTGAAAAATGCAGAACGCTATATCATTCCTGAGTTAAAAGAGTATGAAGATAAGGTTCTGACTTCCAAAGGTAAGGCTCTGGCAATTGAAAAAGCCTTGTATGAGGAATTATTTGATTTGTTACTGCCTCATCTGGCTGAGTTGCAAACCAGTGCCGAGGCATTGGCTGAGCTGGATGTACTGGCAAATCTTGCCGAAAGAGCCGAAACGTTGAATTACACCTGCCCGACACTGACAGATAAAGCCGGAATTCAAATCACCGGTGGCCGCCATCCGGTTGTCGAGCAAGTATTGAGTGAGCCTTTTATTTCTAACCCGTTAACGCTTTCGTCACAGCGCCGTTTGCTGATTATCACCGGTCCGAATATGGGCGGTAAAAGTACCTATATGCGCCAAGCGGCCCTAATTACGTTGCTGGCATATATCGGAAGCTTTGTTCCTGCCGAAAATGCGATCATTGGCCCGGTGGATCGTATTTTTACCCGTGTAGGCGCATCCGATGATCTGGCATCAGGCCGCTCCACATTTATGGTGGAAATGACTGAAACTGCCAACATTCTACATAATGCCACCGAACACAGTTTAGTTCTTATGGATGAAATTGGTCGTGGTACATCGACTTATGATGGTTTGTCTCTTGCATGGGCCTGTGCGGAAAGTTTGGCTAACCGCATCAAGGCGATGACACTGTTTGCGACTCACTATTTTGAGCTGACAACTCTGCCTGAAAAACTGGAAGGAGTTATTAACATTCATCTGGATGCTGTTGAACATGGAGATACAATTGCTTTCATGCATAGCGTGCAGGAAGGTGCAGCAAGCAAAAGTTATGGATTGGCGGTCGCCTCTTTGGCAGGTGTTCCCCGTGATGTGATTAAACGGGCACGGCAAAAACTGAAAGAGCTGGAATCGCTCTCCAATAATGCGACAGCAAGCCACGTCGATACGCCACAATTGACCTTACTGACAGAAGAAACTTCTCCGGCAGTCGAAGCACTGGAAAATTTGAATCCGGATACATTGACACCGCGTCAAGCACTGGAGTGGATTTATCGTCTGAAAGATATGGTATAGCAATGAAGTTTGCGACCAATCTGTTGGCCCCAATTATCAATTTTTACAATGCGAAGCCCCTGAACTATAGGTAAAAAAAAGGTAGAAAAAGCCCGGCAGCCTGAAAGCCTGCCGGTTTTACTGCGTGACCATCTGTTATGCGAATTGAAATTATGCGAGATGAAGATTTAGGTAAGTTTTATATTTCTCTGCTACGTTCAGACGTTCGTCATTATCAGAATTATTTGGCACTAGCCCAATTGATACTCAAAAAAGATCTGACGGAAAGGGTAAATTATTTCGACCGGATTGGAGCAGAATTTATTCAAACACCTGACCGTGATTTTAAATTTCATAGTGGTGTTCTTATGGTCAAAAATGCATAAATAAAAAGCCAAATAAAAATCAAATTATGAACAAGTGAATCATTGAAAAAAATTAAGAAAATAAAAGGTGGGCTGATTTAGCCCACCTTTAGATTAAAACCTAATATGTTATTCATCTTTCAAATTGCTGCTTTTGAAACTAATAAGACTCTTCCCAGCTGTCTGGACAACAAGTTATCTCTGCTTCTGAAAATTCGTTTATTTGTACCAAGCAACGATTTGAAATCTATCGAATATAAATAATTAAGTCCGGAATAATGATTCTATATTCAAGCCCTGAGTGTGCAATATATCTCTAAGACGACGCAAACCCTCAACTTGAATTTGACGAACCCTTTCCCTGGTTAATCCTATTTCTCGCCCAACATCCTCTAATGTTTCTGCCTCGTACCCAAGCAATCCGAAACGACGAGCTAAAACTTCGCGCTGTTTTGCGTTTAACTCAAATAGCCATTTCACGATGCTTTGTTTCATATCATCATCTTGAATGGTTGTTTCTGGCCCTGAATCATTTTCATCAGATAAAATATCTAATAATGCTTTATCTGAATCACCACTAATTGGCGTGTCAACAGAAGTAATACGTTCGTTAAGCCGCATCATACGGCTCACGTCTTCAACAGGTTTATCCAGTTTTTCCGCAATTTCTTCGACAGTGGGTTCATGATCCAATTTATGTGCCAGTTCTCTTGCAGTACGTAAATAGACATTCAATTCTTTGACTATGTGAATAGGCAGACGAATTGTGCGAGTTTGGTTCATAATGGCTCGCTCAATTGTTTGTCGGATCCACCAAGTCGCATAAGTGGAAAAACGGAAACCTCTTTCCGGATCAAATTTTTCCACCGCACGAATAAGCCCAAGGTTCCCTTCTTCAATCAGATCCAGTAACGCTAATCCGCGATTACTATACCGGCGGGATATTTTGACAACCAATCGTAAGTTACTTTCAATCATACGTTGGCGTGCAGCAATATCTCCACGCAGTGCCCGTCTGGAGAAAAAAACCTCTTCCTCTGCTGTCAGCAGGGGCGAGAAACCTATCTCTCCGAGATAAAGCTGTGTTGCATCAAGAACCCTTTGGTTTACTCCTTGCAACAAATCCAAATCTTCATCAAGACTAGCTACTTCATCCCCATCTTTCAGCAACGCTTCATCAAAGTCATTAGCTTCCATGCTATTTTCGTCTAAATCCGCATCATCATACAACTCATTAACTTTAAGCGTACTTTGGCTCATCAGCTGCTCCTACCCATGATAATGCGGGCAGGAATTTCAGATCCTGCCCCGGTTTATCGCTGCGGAAGATAACGCAGCGGGTTTACGGATTTTCCCTTGTAGCGAATTTCAAAATGTAATCTTACGGAACTTGTTCCGGTACTACCCATGGTGGCAATCTTTTGCCCCGCTTGGACGTCCTGCTGCTCACGTACCAACATAGTGTCGTTGTGGGCATAGGCGCTCAGGTAGTCATCATTATGTTTTATAATTATTAGATTTCCGTATCCACGTAGCGCATTTCCAGCATAAACCACTTTTCCACTGGCAGTTGAAAATACGGGCTGACCACGACTACCCGCAATATCAACGCCTTTATTGCCTCCCTGAGAATCAGAGAAGTTTTCAAGAATTTTTCCTTCTGCCGGCCATCTCCAACTATTAATAGTTCCATTACTACTACTATTACTACTAATAGCGCTATTTACACTGGTATCTGTTGCTGTAGATACTTTCGATCCAGCATTGTCGCTAGCAGAAATAGTTGCTCTTGGCAACATTTTTCCGGAGCTTGGTCTATCAATGTTTGCAGGATACTCATTAATTTTTTGAAAATCAACCTGACGAATTTTAGATTGGGTACTATTTGATGCTATTAATACACCATTATTGGAGTTTACATTACCCATTCTCAGGAGCTGACCAACATTTAAACTATAAGGCTCTAAAATATTATTTTTGAGAGCCAGATCACGAAAATCCTCTCCTGTAATCCAAGCGATATAAAACAACGTATCACCATGCTTAACGGTATAAGTACTGCCGTTGTAGCTTCCCTTTGGAATGTTCCCATAGTTGCGGCTATAGACGATCCGACCCTGAGACGAGTCATTTTTAGCAGTATGATTAACTGGATAATCGTTTTTTGAAGCAGCATGCTCTGAGCTGCGATTTGTTGAAATTATTTTAGGAGAAGATTGCATTGGAGTCGAAATTGATGGCGGTTTGGAGAATATTCTTCCATTTTTTTCCTGACTATCAATATTCACTATCGGAGCTGGGCGTTCCGGGGTATTGCTACAACCAACTAATACAACACCTATAACAGTGCTGGCGACTATCAATTTTATTTTTTTCATTGGGTTTCCTAAATTCATACCTTATCCCCCTATAAAGGCAAATATAAGCTCTAATAATGATGATTTATAAAGAAATTTAGAATCGTAAAAGATTTAAAGTGAAATATTTTGCTTAATCTCAGAAAAAATGACAGCAAATTTAAAAGTAACAACGGAATAAATCAGCGGATTATGCTAGCTCGCCTTGAATTAGAGGTACAAAACGGACAGATTCGATAACTTCACCATGAAAATCATTCCCATAACGATGTACCACTTTCAGTGACTGAGAGCGTTCACCAACAGGCACAACCATTACTCCACCATCAGCAAGCTGGTGAAGCAAAGCAGGAGGAATTTCTGGTGGTGCTGCTGTAACAATTATGGCATCAAATGGCCCTTTTGACGGCCATCCATTCCATCCATCACCATGGCGAGTGGAGATATTATGTAAATCAAGCTGCTTTAAACGGCGTTTAGCCTGCCATTGCAATCCCTTAATGCGTTCCACGGAGAAAACATGTCTGGATAAATGGGCAAGTATTGCCGTCTGATAACCCGATCCCGTTCCAATCTCCAGGACATTGGCTTCGGGGGTTAAATTCAGCAGCTCTGTCATGCGGGCAACAATATAAGGTTGTGATATGGTTTGCCCATGTCCTATGGGCAGTGCTGTATTTTCATATGCTTTATGTGACAGTGCTTCATCCACAAAACATTCACGGGGTACTTTGGCAATGATTTCCAGCAAATGCTCGTTGTGTATGCCTTGCTGACGCAATTGCGCCAGCAAATTTTTCATTGACCGGCTCAACATTCCCCAATATCTCCGGCTTTAGCCAACCAATCGTTTATCAGTTCCTGTGCTTTATAAGCCGTCAAATCCACTTGTAAAGGCGTAATGGAGACAAAACCGTCTTCTACCGCAGCGAAATCCGTTTCAGGTCCTGCGTCGCGTTTATCTCCCGGAGGACCTATCCAGTAAAGCATATTACCTTTGGGATCTTCTAAGGAATACACTTCTTCAGCAGCACAGCGGCTGCCGCATCGCGTCACCCGAAATCCTTTGATTTGCTCAATGGGAATATCAGGCACATTGATATTCAGAATATTACCCGCTCTCAAGGGAAATTTTTGTAGCAAAGTTAATAAGCGCACAGTAACTTCTGCTGCCGTTTCATAATGTTTGTCACCATTGAGTGATACCGCCAGAGCGGGTAATCCTAAATGGCGTCCTTCCATCGCGGCGGCGACCGTACCGGAGTAAATCACGTCATCACCAAGGTTAGGGCCACAATTGATCCCTGAAACCACAATGTCAGGACGAGGGTGAACCAGATTATTCACACCCAGATAGACACAATCCGTCGGTGTTCCTTCCTGAACAGCAATATCGCCATTATTCAGTGTATTAATGCGCAGGGGTCGATCCAGCGTTAAAGCATTCGATGCGCCGCTACGGTTACGATCAGGCGCAATCACCTGAACATGATAGTGTTTCCGCAATGTAGCCGCTAAGGTTTGAATACCGGGTGCGGTGACACCATCATCGTTACTCAGCAATATCCGCAGCATTGAAGTATCTCATTGATTTTATTAAGTAGAACATAGACTGATACTGTAACTTATCCTGTAAGTCGTCCTATATTGTTTGGCGTGACTTACGATTGGACAATATTAAGCCTGTTAAAAACCCGTTTGATCTTAGCATGACGTCACCCGTTTTGTAGAGTGCTTTGCGCCCAGCCCAATGAGTGAAAAACGACGATCAATTCATTGGCTGTTGAGCCAGTTTTGCAGAGAGGGTGGACTTTCCTGAAGCAATTTTTCCACACAGAATATGAAGAACGGGTTTTTCTTTTTTAGAACTTTCAGAAATTTCAGATATATTTTTTGAGTTCATGTTTTTCCTCGATATCCAGCCAAAAAAACATCTTACAAAAAATAGATTAATAAACAATCATGTTTCTGATTTCCATTCAATAAACAACAGGGCGGCACTATCACCAAAGTAATCATAAATAATGCTGCCCTGTTTTTCAGGGAAAATATGGCGTTAGATGAAAATGTTACTCCGCAACATCCACAACGCTATTTTGATCCTGATTGATAATCTCTCTAACAACACTGGTTGCAAAGCTACCGGATGGCAGAGAGAAGTGGAGAGTCACAGTTTGCTCATCCAACCATTCCCAGTGCAAATTAAGCGGCTTCACCATTATTGCCCGACGTACACTCTCTACGCGCTCACGTTTAACCAATGACCACAGCGATTCGTAATCCAGTAAGCATTGCTGTTCGAAATCCAGTGCCTGATTCTGTGTTCCCAATGCCTTATCACCCGGCAAAGATGCGGTGATCTGTAATTCTCCATCCATGATCCGCTGCTGCAATACCGCTAATTCCGCCTCATCAGCCACAAACCAGCTTCCACGTCCCGTTAATTGCAATGCGTCGCCATTCAACACCTGCTGATGTGTATTTTGGGCAATGCGTGTACTGGCAATGGCATTAAACATGGCGCTGCGACTGGCAGAAAGGTAAAAACTGCGGCGGCTGCGCTCCCTGACCTGAATTTCATTATCCGCCCAACGTTGGGCCTGAACCAGATTCTGTCCATCGCGTCCGAAACGTTGTTCACCAAAGTAATTAGGAACGCCGGTTTGTGATATTTGCTGCAAACGTTTTTCTACCGATTGCCGATCAGAAATTTCTCTTAATACCAGAGTAAAATCATTGCCTTTCAAAGATCCAATCCGTACTTTTCGTTTCTGGCGGGCAGTTGCCAGCACTTCACAACCTTCAAGCTGAAATGCCGTTAAATCCGGATCTTGTTTTCCCGGCAAGTGCAGGCAGAACCATTGTTCCGTGACTGCATTACGATCTTTTAACCCCGCATAACTGACAGAGCGAGCCGATATTTTGGCAAAACGAGCAAGGTTGTCCGCTACAAATTGAGTGTTACATCCCGTTTTGCGGATGTGTACCATTAAATGCTCGCCTTCTCCATCAGGAGAAAAGCCCAAATCCTCACGTACAATAAAATCTTCTGGTGAGGCTTTAACGACACCCGTCGCTTCCGGTCGGCCATAAAGCCAATGTAATTCACTTAATGTCATGCTTATTCCTTTACCAACAAAGCTACAGCTTCGCAGGCAATTCCTTCTTTGCGTCCAACAAACCCCAGTTTTTCTGTGGTTGTCGCTTTAACGTTAATATCATCCATATGACACTCAAGATCTTCTGCCAGATTAACCCGCATTTGGGGAATATGGGGCAACATTTTCGGTGCCTGTGCAATGATGGTGATATCCAGATTTCCAATTCGATAGCCTTTGGCACGAATACGACGATAGGCTTCTTTCAGCAGCTCACGGCTATCTGCACCTTTAAAGGCAGGATCGGTATCAGGAAACAGTTTCCCGATATCTCCCAGTGCGGCTGCTCCCAGCAGGGCATCTGTAGCCGCATGCAAAGCAACGTCGCCATCTGAATGGGCAATTAATCCGTGTTCATAAGGAATGCGGACACCTCCAATGACCAATGGCCCTTCTCCGCCAAATTTATGCACATCAAAACCGTGTCCAATTCTCATACGATAGATTCCTTAGATTTTCGGGATAGGTAAAACTCAGCTAATGCTAAATCTTCAGGTTGGGTAACTTTAATATTATCCGCCCGACCATTGACCAATACGGGGCAATAACCGCAGTATTCCAGTGCTGATGATTCATCAGTGATACAGGCTTGTTCCGCAAGTGATTTGATCAGGCAATCACGCAACAGCTGCAAGGGGAACAACTGTGGGGTCAGAGCATGCCAAAGTCCGTTGCGATCAACAGTATGGGCAATAACTGTATGATTAATTGTGGATGTTCCTGTCATTGGCTGTGGTTGCATGCGCTTCATGGTATCTCTTACCGGAGAAGCCAAAAGGCCACCACACACGTTGCCAGATTCGGTATGTTGTTCGATAAGCTGTAGCAAGTTATCAAGATCATTCTGGTGGAGGCAGGGGCGGGCTGCGTCATGCACCAAAACCCAGATTGATTTGTCTGTTTGCAAACCAGCCAAATAATCCAGTCCAGCCAAGACTGAATCCGCCCGCTCTTCTCCACCGATTACGGTCGTAATACGTGATTCTGAAGCGATGGCCAGTTGTTCAAATTGAGTATCAGCCGGATTGAGGGCAACAATGATGCGCTGTATGCGGGGATGTTCAAGCAAGGCGGCCAGAGTGTGTTCAATAATGGTTTTTCCGGCTACGTCGAGATACTGTTTTGGGCAATCGGATTTCATCCGACTACCAATACCCGCAGCAGGGATCAATGCGACTATTTCAGTTAAAGCATCATCAGTACGTGAAATATCAGCAGTAGAATGAAGACTTGAATTATTCATTTCGATTATTATTTAATGTTTTGATTCAAAGAATGTTTTAATGCAACGACGGTTTTTATCCAACAATAGCTTTAATTCAACAATAGCTCTAATTCAACAATAACTTTAATTCAAGGTTTACTCTGATTTAGTGATCGCCCTGATTTGAAGATTGTTGCGCATTTTGTTTCGAAGTATCCGGCACCATACGGTAAAAAGACTCTTCCGGCTTAATCATGCCCAATTCATTACGCGCACGTTCTTCTATCGCTTCCTGTCCACCTTTCAGATCTTTGATTTCAGCAAATAGCTGGTCATTACGCGCTTTAAGTTTGAGGTTATCGACCTCTTGCTTATCGACTTCAGACTTAACCCGCACATAATCATGGATACCATGTTTGCCTAACCACAGTGAGTACTGTAACCAGCCAAGTAAAACTAATAATAGTAGCGTTAGTTTGCCCATCTCCCCCCCTGAAAAACCCGCTAATCATCCCACAACTGAAAGCATGACGCCACTATCACACATGATCACCCGCTATCACACACGATCACAAAATATAACGACACATAACTGCACATAGCTACACGATAGAATGGAACACTATTTATGGAATAACATCGGTGGAATAACATTGAATGAAATGAGTGTAGAAACACATTATTCCACTAGCAATAATAATGTGTTTCATCGCATTTGTTTGGCGTAGTTCTTAATCAGGCAGGATACCGTAGTTTTTCAGTATAAAAAGCAGTTTTTCAATAGAGGATCCCACTGGTTTCGCCCCATCCAAATAAATATCAGGGTGTTCAGGTGCTTCATAGACGGCATCAATTCCCGTGAAATTACGCAATTCCCCTGCCCGCGCTTTTTTATATAATCCCTTGGGATCACGGGCTTCACATATCTCCAGCGGTGTATCTACATGGACTTCGATAAACTGCCCTTCTTTCATTAATTCACGTATTTTCTGTCGTTCTGTTTTATTCGGGGAAATAAATGCTGTCAGCACCACCAGCCCCGCGTCAACCATCAATTTTGACACTTCCCCGACCCGCCGGATGTTCTCCCGTCGATCGATGTCAGAAAACCCTAAATCACTGCAAAGGCCATGACGCAAATTATCGCCATCCAGTAAATATGTTTTGATGCCCCGCGCAAATAATGCCTGTTCCAGAGCTCCGGCAAGGGTGGATTTGCCTGATCCGGATAATCCTGTAAACCAGATCACTAATGCAGGATGCCCATTGGCAGCTTCCCGCTGTGCCTTGCCCAAAACATGTGAATGCCAGACGATATCAGAAGAAACGGAACCCTTAATCTGAGACACTTACTTCCCTCCCAATAAATCGCGGGCTCCCCAGTGAGGGAAATGGCGACGAACCAATTGGTTAAACTCCAGCTCAAACTCACTGTATTCCTTAGGTTCTTCGTAAACATCGGTCTGAATTTCACGTACTAACCCCGCACCAACGGTCACATTAGTCAGACGATCAATCAGGATAATGCCTCCGGTATCCGCATTTTGTGCGTAGCTATCGAGCAGTAATGGCTCATCAAATGAGAGTTCCACCAGCCCAATCGCGTTCAGCGGTAATTCAACGGCGACTTTTTGTGTCAGGTTATTTATATCTACCTGATATTGGATATTATCGACTTTACTTCGGCTTTTTTTGCCCGCAACTTTAATATCCAAGCTTTGCCCCTGAATCAGTGGCTGTTCTGACATCCATACGACATCAACCAAAGCATGGCGAGTCACAGTCATTTGCTCTTCAAAAGCAATCAATAAATCACCACGGCTAATATCAATGTCATCTTTTAATACGATGGTAATGGCCTCTCCGGACACAGCGAATGGTTGGTCGCCATTAAAAGTGACAATTCTCTCCACTGTAGAAACAGCGCCTGATGGCATGACTTTAATTTGTTGACCCTGTCGTAAAATTCCCGACGATAATGTACCACTATATCCACGAAAATCGAGATCAGGGCGATTCACATACTGCACAGGAAAACGTAAGGACTGTTCTGTCGCTTTAGTCTGTACATCTGCGGTTTCAAGGATATCCAGTAAGGTTTCTCCCGTATGCCATGCCATTTTTTCGCTGCGGGTGACAATGTTATCCCCCTCCAATGCTGAGATTGGTACGAAATAAATGTTTAAGTCAGCAGGTAATTGAGCCGCAAAAACTAAATAATCCCGCTTGATCTGTTCAAATATATTTTGTTGATATTCAAGCAGATCCATTTTGTTTACCGCCACCACCAGATGACGAATCCCCAATAAGGTGCTGATAAAACTGTGCCGGCGTGTTTGTTCCTGAACGCCTTTTCGGGCATCGATCAGCAAAATAGAAAGGTCGCTGGTAGAAGCACCTGTAGCCATGTTGCGGGTATATTGTTCATGCCCCGGTGTATCTGCAATGATGAATTTTCGTTTTTCCGTGGAGAAAAAACGGTATGCCACATCAATCGTGATGCCTTGTTCCCTTTCTGCTGCCAATCCATCAACCAATAATGCCAGATCCAATTTTTCGCCTTGAGTTCCTATCCGCTTGCTATCACTTTGTAATGTCGCAAGTTGATCCTCATAAATTTGGCGGGTGTCATGCAGCAAGCGGCCTATTAATGTGCTTTTGCCGTCATCTACGCTGCCACAGGTTAAAAAACGCAGCAGTCCTTTTTCCTGCTGCGCCCGCAGGTAAGCTTCAACGCCGCCTTGCTGTTTAATCTGGCTGGCGATGATTTCATTGTGTGCAAGTGCTGGCATATCTGGACTCCTCAAAAATAACCCTGACGCTTTTTCTGCTCCATCGAACCGGATTGATCGCTGTCAATCAACCGCCCCTGACGTTCACTGGTGGTCGATATCAACATTTCTTCGATGATTTCCGGCAGTGTTTCCGCTTCCGACTCAACCGCCCCGGTCAGCGGCCAGCAACCCAGTGTCCTGAAACGGACTTTGCGCTGGCTAATCACTTCTCCGGCTTTCAGGTCAATGCGATCATCGTCAACCATAATCAGTGTCCCGTCACGCTGAACAACCGGACGAGGTTTAGCAAAATAGAGAGGGACGATGTCTATCTGCTCCAGATAGATGTATTGCCAAATATCCAGTTCAGTCCAGTTGGATAAAGGAAATACACGGATGCTTTCCCCTTTGTTAATTTGGCCGTTATAGTTGCGCCAGAGTTCTGGACGCTGGTTTTTGGGGTCCCAGCGATGGGAGCGATCGCGGAATGAATAGATCCGTTCTTTTGCCCGCGATTTTTCTTCATCCCGTCGTGCGCCACCGAATGCGGCATCAAAACCGTATTTATCCAGAGCCTGTTTCAGCCCTTCTGTTTTCATGATGTCAGTATGTTTTGCACTACCATGAATAAAGGGATTAATTCCTAACGTTTCCCCTTGTGAATTCCGATAAACCAGCAATTCAAAACCATATTTTTCCGCAATGCGATCACGGAAATCATACATATCCTGAAATTTCCAGCCCGTGTCCACGTGCAGTAAAGGAAAAGGCAGTTTTCCGGGATAGAATGCCTTGCGAGCCAGATGCAGCATAACGGAAGAGTCTTTGCCAATTGAATAGAGCATGACAGGATTAGCAAATTCAGCCGCAACTTCCCGGATAATATGAATACTTTCAGCCTCAAGCTGCTGTAAGTGTGTTAGTCTTTTTTCGTCCATTGATCGCTCCTTATACGAGATCAATTACAGCAGGGCGACTTATTTGTGCAGCAGCCTGTTTTTGATCGGCGGATTGTTCTTGATCTGCTGACTGTTGCCCAAACCATGCTATCTGATGGTGGAGTTGAGCCACCTCTCCCACCACCAGCAAAGCAGGCGATGGTGCTTCCTGCGCCAACCGTTCCAGTTCTGACAGAGTTCCGCTCAGTACCTGCTGTTCTGGACGAGTACCGCAGCCAATCACGGCAACGGGGGTATTGGCATCCCGTCCGTGTAAAATCAGATTCTGGCTGATCAAAGCGGCTTTCATCACGCCCATATAAATTGCCAGTGTCTGATTACCCCGCGCTAACGCAGGCCAATCCAGGTCATTGCCGTTTTCACGGCAATGACCTGTAATAAAGGTAACGCTTTGTGCATGTTCTCTGTGAGTTAGTGGGATACCTGCATAAGCTGAAGCCCCCACGGCTGCGGTAATGCCCGGCACAACCTGAAAAGGAATACCCGCTGCTGCCGCTATTTGTAGTTCTTCTCCACCACGGCCAAAAATAAATGGGTCACCGCCTTTCAGACGGACGACTTTTTTGCCCTGATTCGCCAGCTTAATGATGAGTTCGTTGGTTTCTTCCTGTGCGACAGAGTGATTCCCCGCTCTTTTTCCAACGCAGATTTTGTCTGCATCACGGCGCACCAGTTCCAGAATTTCGGCGCTAACCAAATGGTCATAGAGTACGACATCAGCTTGCTGGATCACCTGCAAACCTTTTAATGTCAGTAACCCCGGGTCTCCCGGCCCAGCGCCAACCAGAACCAGCTCACCTTGAGGACGGGAATCAGTTTGGGTCAATTGTTGTTCGAGCTGTTTTTCTGCCTGTTGTAATTGCCCGTTAGCAATCAGAGTGGAAAAACGCCCGTGAAAGGCCTTTTCCCAAAAGTGACGGCGCTGACGAATAGAGGCAAAACTCTGCTTTACACGTTCACGCCAGCGGCCTGCAATTTCGGCCATTGAACCAAGATGGAATGGCAGCAGGGATTCCAGTTTTTCTCGCAATAATCTTGTTAATACCGGAGATTTCCCGGCTGATGAGATTGCGACTATGATCGGGGAGCGATCAATGATTGATGGAAAAATCGCGGAGCAAAGTGGTTGGTTATCCACCACATTGACTAAAATAGCGCGGTTATTGGCTTCGGAAAAAATATGTTGGTTCAGAATATGATCGTCAGTCGCTGCAATCACTAAAAATACACCTTCAAAGTATTCCGTTTTAAACGCACCCTGTAACCATTCAAACTCTCCCTTTTGATGACGTTGTTGCAGTTCAATATGTAATTCAGGTGCAACGATTGTTAATGCTGCCCCAGCGCTCAGTAATAAACTTGCCTTGCGAGAGGCGACTTCTCCGCCTCCCACCAGCAGGACAGATCGGGTTTTAAGCTCAAGAAATAAGGGTAAATAGTCCACGATGGCAGATCATCCCGTGTTAATGCCTATTGCCTATTGGGTATAAGCTATTAATTATTATGATTACTAGATGATGAATATATGAGGCCGCGATCAAGTTATGAAATGTCAAAAAGTAATTATTAGTTCCTGAATTGCATAAGCCAATTTTTTTAGTAGGTTACGCAATCAATCAAGCAAAATATTCAGC
This sequence comes from Xenorhabdus littoralis, assembly GCF_033949345.1. Classification (NCBI taxonomy): domain Bacteria; kingdom Pseudomonadati; phylum Pseudomonadota; class Gammaproteobacteria; order Enterobacterales; family Morganellaceae; genus Xenorhabdus; species Xenorhabdus littoralis. The sequence continues at coordinate 8,854 of NZ_VCDP01000004.1, read as the reverse complement.
ATGAAAAAAAGCAGTACCTCTTTCACAAGAACTACTGCCTAATAAAAATCATTATGATACGTAATGTTTATTTAATTTTCGTGCAAACCACACTCACGCTTCAAGCCAAAAAAGCGCGTTTGTTCTTCACTCATTCCCGGCTCCCATTTCTGAGTGGTATGGCTATCACCTACAGAAAGATAGCCCTGCTCCCATAACGGATGATATTCCAGACCATGCTCAGTCAGGTATTGATGTATGCGACGATTATCCCAGTCAATAATTGGCAGGATTTTGAAAACGCCTCGTTGAATCGCCAGCACAGGCAAACTAGCGCGACTTTCTGATTGCTGCCGACGCAATCCCGCAAACCAACTTTGGGCCTGAAGCTCTTTCAGTGCGCGGTTCATCGGTTCGACTTTATTAAGCTGGTTATAACGCTCAATACCCTCGATTCCCTGCTCCCATAATTTTCCATAACGCGATTCTTGCCAAGCCGGGGACTGCTCTGCACGAAAAACTTTCAGATTCAGGTTCAGTTTTTCGGTCAGTTTATCGATAAATTGATAAGTTTCCGGAAATAGGTATCCCGTATCGGTGAGGATCACGGGAATATCCGGATATTCCCGCGTGACAAGGTGCAAGCAGACTGCCGCCTGAATACCAAAACTAGAAGAAAGCACAAATTCGCCAGATAAGTGATCCAATGCCCAGCTAATCCGCTCACGGGCATCCAGTAGCTCCAATTTTTGGTTGATTTCAGCCAACGCCGTCGTTTGCTGATCCGGAGACAGTATTGTCAGTTCCGATAAATTCAGTCGGCTCATACCGCCTCCTGCCAATCGTAAAAATCGACGGCTGAATTCAACACCGGCTTGATGATATCGGCCCGGATCAGGAAATCACCAAAACATTCATTGGCATGACGCCCTGATGCCCAGCGGCCAATTAATTCATCCAGTATCTTAAGGATTTCTGCTGATGTGATATTTTCCCTGTACATGCGAGGAATTCGGCTGCCGATACTGTTTCCCCCTAAATGAAGGTTGTAGCGATCAAGCGCTTTACCCACCAGCCCGATTTCTGCCAGCATTGCCCTGCTACAGCCATTCGGACAGCCTGTAACACGCAATATGATCTCTTCGCTTGCAATACCATGTTTTTCCATCAGGGCATCAACATGATCGATAAAAGTCGGCAGGAAACGCTCTGCTTCTGCCATCGCCAATGGACAAGTCGGGAATGAAACACAGGCCATGGAATGGTGACGCAAGGTCGTCACGCTATCATCAATTAAACCATGGGCGCGGGCCATTTCTTCAATTCGCGCTTTTTCGTTCTCAGGTATCCCTGCCACAATCAGATTTTGGTTCGCAGTTAAACGAAAATCACCTTTGTGGATCTTAGCAATTTCGGCGATCCCCGTTTTTAACGGTTTACCGGGATAATCCAGCAGCCGGCCATTTTCAATAAATAAGGTAAGATGCCATTGATCATCAATGCCTTTTAACCAGCCAACTTGATCGCCCCGCCCCGTGAATTCATACGGACGAACCGCTTCAAATTTCACACCAGCGCGTTTTTCAACTTCCTGCTTGAAGGTTTCAACGCCCACGCGCTCAAGGGTGTATTTGGTTTTGGCGTTTTTGCGTTCGGTACGATTGCCCCAATCACGCTGGGTTGTCACTACCGCCTCCGCAATTGCCAACGTGTGTTCCAGTGCAATGAATCCAAATTCACTCGCCAATCGTGGGAAGGTTTTTTTATCCCCATGAGTCATGGCTAATCCACCGCCCACCAGTAAATTAAAACCAATTAGTTGGTCATTTTCCGCAATAGCCACAAAGTTCAGGTCGTTGGCATGTAAATCCACATCATTTTGTGGCGGGATAACCACCGATGTTTTGAATTTACGCGGCAAATAGGTCGCCCCCAGAATAGGTTCTTCGTCAGTGGTTGCGATTTTTTCTTTATCCAGCCAGATTTCAGCATATGCGTTGGTACGTGGCAGCAGATGCTCTGAGATTTTTTTTGCCCATTCATAAGCCTGTTGATGCAAGACAGACTGAACCGGATTGGATGTACACAGTACATTGCGATTAACGTCATTAGCGGTAGCCAGTGAATCCAACCCCATTTGCGCCAATAGTTGATGGGCGGGTTTGAGGTTATTTTTCAAAATACCATGAAACTGAAATGTCTGGCGGTTAGTCAACCGGATGCTGCCGTACAACGTATTTTCGGTCGCAAACCGATCAATACCCAGCCATTGATTCGGGGTAATAATTCCGCCCGGCAAGCGACAACGCAACATCATGGCATGACGCGGTTCAAGCTTTTGTTCTGCGCGTTCAGCCCGAATATCACGATCATCTTGCTGATACATGCCGTGAAAGCGAATGAGGAGGAAGTTATCCCCCTCAAATCCGCCTGTCAGCCCATTTTTTAAATCTTCGCTGATTGTTCCCCGCAAATAATCGCTTTCCAACTTCATGCGTTCACTGTCTGCGAGTTTGCCTTCAACAATCAAAGGACCTTTATCTTTTTTATTGTTCACATTGCTCATATTAGTAAACATCTCTCTGATAACGGCGCTCAAGGCGCAATTCACTCAAGAATTCATCAGCCTGTTCAGCATCCATGCCACCGTGCTGTGAAATGATGTCCAACAGAGTATGTTCCACGTCTTTTGCCATGTGATTCGCATCGCCACAAACATACAGATGAGCGCCATCCTGAATCCAACGCCAAATTTCTTTTCCCTGCTCATGTAGTTTGTCCTGAACATACACTTTATGCTGCTGATCCCGTGACCATGCCAGATCAATACGGGTCAGCAAGCCATCTTTCACGTAACGCTGGAATTCAACCTGATAAAGAAAATCTTCGACAAAATGCGGATTACCGAAAAACAGCCAGTTTTTGCCTTCAGCGCCCTGACTGTCACGTTGTTGCAGAAATGCCCTGAATGGAGCAATACCCGTTCCCGGCCCAATCATGATGACGGGTGTTTGAGGATCAGCGGGTAAGCGGAAATTATTATTTTGTTCAATGAAAACCCGGATATTATCATCTTCCTGCAATTGATCAGCCAGATAACCTGATGCTCCACCAGTACGGGCTTTTCCCTCAATGTCGTAACGAACGATCCCCACGGTAATGTGAACTTCGTTTTCAACCTCAGACTGTGAGGAGGCAATGGAATAGAGTCTTGGTGTCAATGGGCGCAATAAATCCATGAATTGCTGGGCTTCCGGATGTGACGCTGCATCTCTGACCATATCCACAATGGGTGTTGTCTGGGCGTATTGTTGCAATGCCTGTTTGTCAGCCACTAATGCCAGCAGTTTTTCATCTTTCGCCAATGCTGCATATTTCGCAACAATCACGGCTGTATTTTGGGTCAGCTCTGCATGACGGATCAGAGCTTCACGCAATGGGAAAGATTTTCCATGGACATTGACCTGTTCTGATCCTTCCAGCCAAAGCAGTGCTATTAATTCATCCACCAATGCGGGCGCATTTTCAAACCACACACCAAGAGCGTCCCCCGGTTGATAACGCAGACCAGAGTCCCCCAGATCGATTTCAACGTGACGAACGTCTTTGTCAGATCCACGTCCTGTTATTTTTTGGTTGCTCAATAGCGAGGCTGTCAGAGGTGCTTCTTTGGTATATATCTTATTCGCTGAATCCACTTTTGTGGTCGACACGGAATGAGCTGAAAGGATGGGTTTTGCCTGAGCTGACAGGCGCTGTTTTAATATATCCGTAATGTTCTGGCGCCATTGATCCGCGTGTTCTTGATATTCCACATCCGCATCAACACGCTCCAATAAGCATTGTGCACCCAGTTCATTCAAGCGATTATCAAAATCTTTCCCGGCCTGACAGAAATTTTCATAAGAAGTATCCCCCAGACCAAATACAGCATAAGCCGTCTCTTTCAATGATGGGGCTTTTTTGGAATAGAGATATTTGTGGAGCGCTACCGCTTCTTCGGCGGGTTCACCTTCACCTTGTGTTGAAGCAATAATAATCAGTATCCGTTCTTGAGAAATTTGCTTAAACTTATAATCCCCGGCATTAATTAAATTCACATTGAGATTTTCAGCCAGCAATGAGTCTCTCAGTTGTTCAGCTAAACGGCGGGCATTACCTGTTTGCGATGCAGACAGCAAGGTTACGGTTTCTTGCACAGAAACAGCAGATGTCTCTATTTCAGTTTGTGGCTGGTGATTGATCATTCCCCAAAAATAGCCAGATAACCAAGCTAATTGATGGGGAGAAAAATCACTGGTTGCTGTTTGCAAACGAGATAATTGTTCTGGAGAAACAGGTAATTGTAGAGTTGCAGGTGGTTTCGCGGTCATTTTCCAGTGCCCTTTGATTATAGCTGATATCCATGCTGTATTTGTTATAGCCAATATCCATACTGTAACAATTGCATTTAGTAGTAATAAAATTGAATAGCAATCATATAGATGGATTAAATCATAAACATCAATTAATTATCAGGTTATCCCAGATCAGGGCGAGTGTTTAAAGAAAGGATCGCAATATCTCATAACCAAAACGCCTAACTTTATTTACAGATTTAATATATCGATAAAGCTGTTAAGCATTGAGGTTTATCGTCCCAGAAAAATCACATGAAGCGGGCAAGTTCAGGTAGAATAGCCGGCCTTTTGAAATCAGGGAAAAGCATCATGAGTACAACTATCTTTAAAGATTTTCAATTTGAAGCAGCGCATCACCTGCCACATGTCCCTGAAGGACATAAATGTGGGCGCCTGCATGGACATTCATTTATGGTACGTCTGGAAATTACCGGAGAAGTCGATCCCCTCACAGGATGGATTATGGACTTTGCTGATGTGAAGACCGCCTTTAAACCTATCTGGGAGCGGCTCGATCACCACTACCTTAATGAAATTCCCGGACTTGAAAATCCAACCAGCGAAGTATTGGCTAAGTGGATCTGGGGACAGCTAAAACCGACCTTATCCCAGCTCAGTGCTGTGATGGTCAAAGAAACCTGTAGCGCAGGTTGCATCTATCGTGGTGAATAAAAATTCAGCACCATAACTTGGTGCTGAATGAACTTTAGGTGATTTAGGCGATATTTAAGTATTTGTGGGTCTGCATCGAAAAACGCCAGTTTCGGGCAATACACGTTTCGATGCATAGGCGGGTAGCATCTTCTTTCTGGCTGATAGGCTGTAACGAGATAGTCGGCTCGGAATTGCCATCAAGCATCGTCAGCAATTCATCCAATGCTTCAATATCGCGCTCACGCCCGACCGGGTGCTTGATTTCATTTGCCCGTTTCATGGCTTCAGGCAATACTTTGTATCCGCCCCGCATTTTCACTTTTGGCGAGACTGTCACCCATGTTTTTTCGGAACACTTGATTTCATGTGTACCACTCGTCTCTATCTGACATTGATAGCCTTCACTTTCTAATGTCTCAGTCAAAGGGCGTAAATCATATAGGCACGGTTCGCCCCCGGTAATGACAATATGACGCGCACTGTAGCCTTGACGAATAAATATATTAAGTAACTGCGTCGCTGTGGCGACTGCCCACAAATCGCTCTCTTCTGATTTCAGCAGGATGTTATCCATTGGCTGCTGTTTATCAGCCTCTTTTTCCCATGTATGCTTGGTATCACACCAACTGCATCCGACCGGGCATCCCTGTAACCGAATGAAAACCGAAGGAACTCCGGTAAACACTCCCTCTCCCTGTAATGTCTGAAAGATTTCATTTATTGGATAGATCATAAAAAAACTCTGGTTTTACTAAACTGCCATTATTATTACAGATATCTATCCCGCGAACATCCCTCTTTATGGTATGGTACTAGGTTGCTTTTGCTGGCATCTCATGCCAGACAGAGCATTGTATGCCTAAAATACTCTCTGGCATGAAAGGATAGATGGGAATAACGAATGCAAAATAATGAAAATCAGCTTAAACAGGGCTTAAGCGTACGGCACATCCGCTTTATGGCTTTAGGCTCTGCAATAGGCACGGGGCTATTTTATGGCTCAGCAGCAGCAATTCAGCAAGCTGGCCCCGCTGTATTGCTGGCCTATTTAATCGGCGGTGCTGCTGTATTTATCGTAATGAGAGCACTTGGCGAAATGGCCGTTCACCATCCCGTTTCCGGCTCTTTTTCACAATATGCCAGCCATTATTTAGGGCCTTTGGCTGGTTTCCTGACCGGCTGGATTTATGTTCTGGAAATGCTGTTTGTCTGCTTGGCTGATATTACTGCATTCGGCATGTATATGAAACTTTGGTTCCCACATGTCGATCAGTGGATTTGGGTTCTGGGGATTGTCTGTTTTATTGGCGCCCTGAACCTTTGCCATGTAAAGATTTTCGGGGAAATGGAATTCTGGCTCTCGATTGTTAAAGTTACTGCCATCATCGCTATGATTATCGGTGGACTTGCCATTATGTTTTGCGGTTTCGGGCAATCAACTGAGCATGCTACCGGCCTGTCCAATTTATGGGAACATGGCGGCTTTATGCCGAATGGCTTCGGTGGGGTGATAGCCTCACTCGCTATTGTTATGTTCGCTTTTGGTGGTATAGAAGTGATTGGTATCACCGCCAGCGAAGCGAAAAATCCAGAAACAACGATCCCTAAAGCAATTAATGCCGTCCCATTTCGTATCTTGATTTTCTATGTCTTGACCCTATGTATTCTAATGAGTATCTATCCATGGAATCAGATTGGTCAGGATGGAAGCCCATTTGTACAAATTTTTTCCAACCTGGACATTAATTCAGCCGCAAATATTCTGAATGTCGTCGTAATTACTGCCGCCATTTCCGCGATCAACAGCGATATTTTTGGTGCTGGAAGAATGATGTATGGTCTGGCTCAGGAAAGGCAAGCTCCCGAGTCATTCAAAAAACTGACCCGCAATGGTGTGCCGTGGATGACTGTCCTCGTCATGACAGCGATTCTTTTACTTGGTGTGGTTCTGAATTATCTGATTCCTAAAGAAATTTTTATTCTGATCGCCTCTGTCGCCACATTTGCAACCGTTTGGGTATGGTTGATGATCTTAATTTCCCATGTTGCCATGCGCCGCCAAATGAGCCCGGAAGAAATTCAGACGCTGAAATTTCCAATTCCAATGTGGCCAATCGCGCCAGCCATTACGATCGTCTTCATGGCCAGTGTCATTGTGTTACTAGGCTATTTTGAGCAAACAAGAGATGCTCTATATGTTGGAATAGGCTGGGTAATCGCTCTTACTTTGGCCTATTTTTTCGGTGTGAAGAAGAAATTACCGACAACACGTACCTCTAATCAATAATGCACAAAAGGCGTCAGGTCAGAGAATACCGGCGCCTTTTTTTCCGTATCTAAAAGTCAACAACTCATCCTCTCTCCATCCATTATAAAGAGAATTTCACAATCAACGGGTTGTGATCAGAGGCCCCTGTCATTAAAACAGTTGCACTTAAGACGTTTAGTTCACGGTAAAAAACAAAATCCAGCGGTTTGCCAAAAACAATCGTTCTATGGTCGTCATTAAAATACACTTCTTTTAGTTGCATACGATGCGCAAAACGTTCTAATACTTTCAATCTCTGGCGACTCCATGCATTAAAATCCCCAGCAAAAATCACAGGACCATGATGCAAGCCTATATGGATACCAATGTTATTTAATTGTCGGCTATAAACATCAACACCAAGGCTGAAGTTAATGGCGTGTACATTTATCACCATCAACTGACGTTCATCTGGCAATGGATAAATCGTGATTAATGACGATTTAGATAGCCTGAATATCGGTTCTTTCTCACGAAGTGGACAACAGTAGATAGGCGAAAGCGATGCCAATGTCATCACACCTGATGGATGTTGAGGTATAGCAAATGCAGGAACCTGATCAGCAACCAAGCCGCTGGTTGCAATGAATTTCAACAAATCAGGAGTCGTTTGTGCTTCTTGCAATAAGATAAGATCGTGATCTTCAAGTAAAGAAGGCAAAACGTTTTGCCATAACGGACGCTGCTGTTTGTAGATATTCCAAATGGCGACCGAGAGTTCGCTGTTATTCGTAAGAAGTGGTTCTCCATATGGCAGTGATGCTTCTTCAAGTAACTGCTTAGAAGTAGGGAAAACCCGTTCTACAGGCTGACCTGCAACATATCGCATGGCATAGTTTTTTTTCGCATGCCTCAGATTTACAAGTTTTCTTTCATACAGCTTTTTCGCGTAGCTTTTTATTACCAAGCTTACCTCCGCCATACGCCACCTCCATTCGATGCTACCTAATATGACATACACATTATTGATTTCAATCTCCTGTGCACAAAAACCCACCATCGTGATGGACGGGAAAAAAACACAGCGAAGCGCTTACTGAAATGAGGCGAAAACCGCAATACATTTGGACACAGCGTATGATATCGAAAAGGAATTAGTCTTAACTCATTGAAAAAAGCAAATGATATACAAGCACCTACTTTCTTTCTGTACAAAGGTAAGCGAATTTCTATCAGAATGGTCGCTTGGCTACCGTTGAGAAATCAATTCAATTTTGTACCGCCTCCTTATGGAGAAGCATATGATCACGATTTTGATTTCTGGACTGTTAATTTCTTTGGTGGCGGTTATAAAACTCGCCTATATGACTACAACTAAGAACAAGCAGAAAAACCAAGACTACCCTATCCAATATTAGTAATAAATTTTTATAATCCGATGAATTTCAGGGGAAATAAAATGAATCGCATTGAACAAATTGAAAACAATTCACAATCAAAACAATTTATTGTTAATGACAAAAACCCCCTGAGATTTCTCTCAGGGGGTTTCCAAATACGGTGGCGGTGCGGA